>DAIESF010000303.1 GCA_027346425.1 Gemmatimonadota bacterium
GCGGGGCGACGATCAACGCCGTGCGCGAGGACCCGAAGCAGAAGGGGCTCCTCTTCGCCGGGAGCGAGACGAAGGTCTGGGTCTCGTTCGACGACGGCGACCATTGGGAGTCGTTGCAGGTGAACATGCCGGCCACCTCGATCCGCGACCTCGTGATCCAGGACGACGACCTGGTGGTGGGGACGCACGGACGCGGCTTCTGGATCCTCGACGACATCTCGCCGCTGCGCGAGATGGCGGGGAAGCCGACGGCGAAGGCGGCGCACCTGTTCAAGCCGGCGCTGGCGACGCGGGTGCGCTACTCGATGTACACCGACACCCCGCTCCCGCCTGACGAGCCGCGCGCCGAGAACCCGCCGGACGGGGCGGTGCTGCACTATTTCCTCGGGCGCTCGGCGAGCACGCTGACGCTGGAGATCGTCGACTCGGCCGGCACCGTGGTTCGCCGATACGAGAAGGGGGTGAACCCCGATCCCGATCCGCGCGCCGTGGGTCATTGGCCCGACTGGTGGATCCGCCCGTCGCCGGTGCTGAGCCCCGAGCCCGGGTTGCACCGCTTCGTGTGGGACATCCGCCACCCGCGCCCCCGGGCGCTGTCGTTCTCCTTCCCGATCTCGTCGATTCCGGGGCAGTCGGTCCCTGAACCGTTGGGGCCGTTCGCCGCGCCGGGGCGCTACACGGTGCGGCTGACGGTGAACGAGACGGTGCTCACCCAGCCGCTCACCGTGCGGATGGATCCGCGGGTGCAGACGCCGCCGGCGGGAATTCGTGCCCAGCACGCGCTGGCGCTGCGGCTGCATGCGGGGATCGACGCGGCGGCCGACGCCATCGGGCGCGCCCGGCAGCTGCAAGCGGCGGCGCGTGCGGCCGGGAACACGGCCCGGGCGCAGGAATTGGAGGCGCTGATTGGCGGGGGAGGCGGATTCTTCGGCGGTGGCGGCGGGGCGCCATCGCTGACCCGCCTGAGCGGCAACCTCACCCAGCTCCTCGACACGGTCGACGGCGCCGACTACGCCCCGACGACGCAGGTACGGCGGGCGGCCGAGCAGGCGTTGTCACAGCTCAACGGGCTCGTGGCGCGCGTGAAGTAGGGGCGGGCGGGAGTGGCGACGAGGCGCGCCGCCGCGGGCCGGGGGGCGCGCCTCGTCGTGCAGAGGGCGGGCCCCGTCGCGCCGGAAGTGCCTAACGCCGGTACCAGGGCGGTCGCTTTCGCAGTACCTTGGCATACACGGGGCACGTCTCCACGTGGGCCCCCGGGAGATAGCCGGTGCTGAGCAGGAACTCGTGCACGATCTCGCCGCCGGTGAAGGTGAAGGTCTGCTTGAAGAGCTTCTGCCACTCGGCGCGGTCGAGCGGATGATGCGCGTCGAGCCAGTCGGCGAACGAGCCGTGCGATGTCTGAAGCCCCTGAATGCGCCGGGCGTTCTCGATCGCGGCCTTCACCTTGAGTCGGTTGCGGATGATCCCGGCGTCGGCGAGCAACCGCGCCTCGTCGCGCGCGGTATAGCGCGCGACGCGGGCGATGTCGAAGTCGTGGTAGGCGCGGGTGAAGTGCTCGCGCTTCTTGAGGATCGTGAGCCACGACAACCCGGCCTGGTTGATCTCGAGGATGAGGCGCTCGAAGAGCCGGTCATCGTCGGCGATGGGGAAGCCGTACTCGGTATCGTGGTACGGCCCGTGGAACTCGTGACCGCGGGCGACCTCGCAGTAGGTGGTCATTCCCAGTCCCTCCGCCGCCGCTCTCCCTTCTTGTGCGACTCGCGCTTCTTCTCCTCCAGCCGCCGCTCGGTGGAGGCCCGCGTGGGGCGGGTGGCTTTCCGCTTCTTCGGGACGACGAGGGCGCGGCGGACGAGGTCGGCCAGGCGCCCCTCGGCCAGCTCGCGATTCTGCTTCTGGCTCCGCGTGTCGCTCGCCACCACCCGCACGCGCCCGTCGGCGTCGAGGCGCGCGGCCAGGCGCTCGGTCACGCGGGCGCGCTCGTCGTTGTCGAGGGCGCGCGACGTGGCGGGGTTCCAGAGCACCTCGACCCGCGTCGACGAGGTGTTGACGTGCTGTCCGCCCGCCCCGCCGGCCCGCGAGGCACGGGCCGAGAGTTCCGCGCGCGGGATGACGTGCCGCGCGTCGACCACGAGGTCGTCGTCAGCCGCAATGACGGACGGATCGGCGTCGGCGGGGACGGCGCTCCCCCGGAGAGGACGAGGGCGCGGGGGGCGGGGAGGGTGAGAGGGGCGTGGCGATATCGGCATGCGTTCGTTCAGGTGGTTGGCGACGCCCGGTGCACGCGCACCGCGGCAACGCGTCGCTTGTCCATGGCAATCACTTCGAGTTCCCCGCCGGGGTACGGGGCGCGGTCGCCCAGCCTCGGGACGCGCCCGATGCGCGCGAAGACGTAGCCCCCCAGCGTCGTCCACTCTCCCTCGGGGATGGGAAGGCGGTGATCGGAGCGCACGTCGACCAGCGACATCGAGCCCGCCAGCTCGAGGATGCCGCCGATCTCGACGGCGTCGCGCGTCGCCATGTCGTACTCGTCGGCGATGTCGCCAATGACTTCCTCGACCAGATCCTCGAGGGTGACGATCCCCGCCGTCCCCCCGAACTCGTCGAGGACGACCGCCATCTGGGCCCGCGTGCGCCGCAGGTCGTCGAGGACGCGCTCGGCGGCACGCGAAGCGGGGACGAAGAGCGGCTCGCGAAGGAAGGTGCGCAAGGCGAACGGCGCCTCTCCCTCGCGCAACCAGAGGTCCTTGGCGACGAAGACCCCGACGATGTCGTCGAGCGACTCGTCGTACACCGGATACCGCGAATAGCGCTCGCGGCGCAGCACCTCGGTGACCGCCGCCTCGTCGTCGTCGATGTGGAGGGCGGCGATCTCGGTGCGCGGGCGCATGACGTCGTGCACGCGCTTGGTGGCGAAGTCGAAGATCCCGGCCAGCATCGCCGAATCGGTCTCGTTGAGCGTCCCCACCGCCCGCGCCTGCATGACGAGGAGTCGCAGCTCTTCCGGGGAGTGGGCGTGGTGCGCCTCCGACATCGGGCGGATGCCCGCCAGGCGCAAGAGCCACGCCGCTGTCCCATTGAGCACCCAGATGAAGGGTGACATGACGCGCGAGAAGGCCATCAGTGGGAGGGCGACGATCCCGCTGATTCGCTCCGGCATCACCAGCGCCACCGACTTGGGGGCCAGTTCGCCCAATACGATGTGCAGGAAGGTGATGATGACGAAGGCGGTGATCGTCCCGGCGGCGGTGTGGGCCATCCCCGCCGGCACGTGGATCCCGAACTCGGCGAGGCCACGATCGACGACGACCGCCAGCGCCGGCTCGCCGATCCACCCTAACGCGAGCGAGGCGAGGGTGATCCCCAGCTGGGTCCCCGAGATGTAGCGGTCGAGGTCGGCGATCGCCACCTGGGCGCGCTTCGCGCCGCGGTCGCCGCGCGCCGCCATCTCGGCCAGCTTGCTGCGACGGGCCCCGACCAGCGCGAACTCGGCCATTACGAAGAAGCCGTTGAACAGGACGAGGAGGAGGACCGCGGTGAGGCGGCTACCGAGCGAGGAGAGGGAGAGAGGTTCCACGAGACTCGACGAGTGACGTCCGGCGCAGGCCATCCCGCGGCCATCCCGCGGTGGGAGCGCGCGCCGGCTGCCTAACGCTGCTGGCAGGCCCCGCCGGCCACCCGCGAGCGGATGGCCGAAGGCGACGGAAGGGAATCGCGCGCAGGGGCGCGAAAGATCGCGAGGTATTCGTTCGCTCCCGTGCCGAGCGAGCGCACGGGGGTGAATCCGACGACCCCCAGTTCGCAGCGCAGCAGCCCGGGGGGCGTGCCGTGCTGGTCGGTGGGAAACGAGGTGTCGAGGATCCCCACCGTCGCCCCCGCCTTCAGCGACCGCGCCAGGTTCCAGAGGAGGGCGTAGGGGTCGGAAACCTCATGATACATATGAATCATGATGGCGGCGTCGACGGAGTCGAGCGGGAGGCGCGGGTCGTGCGGATCGCCGCGCACGACCGTCACGTTGGCGAGCCCGCCCTCGTTTACGCGGTTGGCCAGCATCTCCAGATACTCCGGGACGATGTCCTCTCCATACACGCGCCCGGTCGCCCCCACGCGTTGCGACATGCGCAGGACATAGTAGCCGTCGCCGGCGCCGACGTCGGCGACGCGCATCCCCGGTTTCAGTTGGAGGGCGTCCATGACGATCTCGGCCTCGTTCGCCGCGTCGCGGGCAATCTCGTCGCTCCACCGGGGGGCGACGATCTGGGAAAACCGGCGGCTCGGGGGAGGGAAGGAGTCGGCCGGGAGTCCGCGGGGAAACGACGTCCACTGCGCCTCGCCCGGAGCAGCGACCGAATCGGATCCCTTCGCCCGGTCGGCGGCCCCCCTCGCCTGGGGGGCAGGCTGGCTGGCGCCGCAGGCGGCGAGCGTCATGGGGCCCATCGCCGCCGCGCCCGAGAGGGCGACAGCGAGCAGGCGGGGGAAACGCACGGTCAACGGGCGGTCTCTCGTCGGGCGATCGAAGGGGGATGAACGCCCCCTCATCAATCGGGGGGCCCGCTCAAGCCTAACCCGGGCGCGGCATTTCGCTACGGGCCCAAGGTCAAGCCGGGAAACGCGTTCCGCCGCCGATCGTCTTGGGAGTGGCACTTTGCCAGTGTGCCGGCGACATCCTCGTCATTGCAGGATGCAACGCTCATCCCTCCCGTCCCCGGCGTGACCGCGACCCCTCCCGAATCCTCCCGAGCCTTCATTGAACCGCGGCGCCTGTTGCGGTCGATCTACCTCGGGCGGTTGATGATGACCTCGGCGATCTACCTGGCGGCGGTCTTCGCCTGGCGGGACGCCGAAAGCAGCTACACGCTGGTGGCGTCGCTCCTGATGACGGGGGCGATGATCTTCACCGCCGGTTCGGCGCTCTACAGCGAGAACCAGCGCAACCGGCTTGGCGCGACCTTCCTGTCGCTCCAGTCGGTCGCCGACCTCATCCTGGTCACCGCCATCGTCCACATCACGGGGGGCGGGACGTCGCAGTTCGCCGCCCTGTTCATCCTCGTCATCGCCACGTCGGCGGTGCTCCTGACACCGAGCGGCGCCTTCGTGGCGGCCGCGCTGGCCTGCCTCCTGTACTTCGGCGACATCCTGATCCTCGCCGGATCCCATCTCGACGTCGGCGTCTGGTTGCAGCTCGCGGTCTTCGCGGTGGTGGCGCTCTCCTCGTGGTACATCGCGGCGCGGCTGCGCGAGGCGCGGGCGGGGACCGAGGAGTTGGCCGCCGAGCTGGTAAAGGTCCGCCTCGAGGCGAGCGACATCCTGCGCAACATCCGCAGCGGGATCATCACCATCGACGCCCACGGCGCGCTCCTGTACGCCAACCCCAGCGCCAGCGCCCTCCTCGGGCTCCCGCTCGACACCCATGTCGGGCGCCCGGTGCTTCCGCTCATCGAGCCGGTCTCTCCCGTGCTGGCGCGGGCGATGGAGCGGGCCGCCACCGAGGGGGTGCGGGCAGCGCGCGCCGAGGGGATCGTGCACGCCGCCGGACGCAGCTTCCCCATCGGGCTCAATACCACGGTCACCTCGCCTAACGGGGGCGACACGCCGGGGACTGGCGGGACGGCGACGGCGATCTTTCAGGACATTTCGGACCAGAAGAAGCTGGACACGCTGCACATGCGCGCCGAGCGACTGGAGGCGGTGGCCGAGCTGAGCGCCTCGCTGGCGCACGAGATCAAGAACCCCCTGGCGTCGATTCGCTCGGCGGTGGAGCAGCTCGGCCGCTCGCCGCGCGCCAACGAGGACGAGCGATCGCTGTCGTCGCTGATCGTGCGCGAGTCGGACCGCTTGTCACGGCTGCTGAGCGAGTTCCTCGACTTCGCGCGGGTGCGGGTGACGCGGATCGGGGCGGTGGACCTGGCGGCGGTGGCGCGCGGCGCGACCGCGCTGGCCGCCGCGCATCCCGACCGCCCCGAGGGGGTGGAGGTGCAATGCGTCGTTGGGGCCGGCGAGGTGGTGGTCGAGGGGGATGAGGACCTGCTGCACCGCGCGGTCTTCAACCTTGCCCTGAACGCGGTACAGGCGTCGACGCGCCCAGGGACGGTGCGCGTGGAGCTGGCGCCGCTCACCTCATCGGACGCGCCGGCCGGCGTCTCGTTCGACGACGGGGGGGTCGCGTTGCGCGTCTCCGACGAGGGCGAGGGAATCCCCGCCGAGATCCGCGACCGTCTCTTCGATCCGTTCTTCACGACCAAGCCGGGCGGGAGCGGGCTCGGGTTGAGCGTGGTACACCGTGCCATTGAATCACATCGCGGCTTCGTCTTTGTCGACAGCGACGCGCGCGGGACGCGCGTGACTGTCCTCCTTCCCACGTCCCAGGCTGACCCGGGAGTTTCACCGTGACCGATCGTGCGTCCAACGGCCCCTGCGTCCTCGTCGTCGACGACGAGGCGGGGATCCTCGAATCGCTGCGCATCCTGCTCAAGAACGAGGGCTTCACCCCGCACGTGGCGTTAGGCGGGCGGCAGGGGCTGGAGCAGATCGCCTCGCTTGCCCCCGACGTGGTGCTGAGCGACATCCGCATGCCGGCGGTTGGGGGGCTCGAGATCCTGAGCGCGGCGCACCAGAAGGACCCCGACACCCCGGTGATCCTGATGACCGCGCAGGCGACGTTGCAGTCGGCCATGCAGGCGGTGAACGAGGGGGCGTTCTATTACATCCAGAAGCCGTTTCGCAACGACGAGTTGCTGGCGATCCTGCGCCGGGCCACCGAGCACCGCACGCTGCGGGTGGAGAACAAGGTGCTCAAGCAGGAGATCAAGCGCCGCGACAAGTCGGGGACGCAGCGCCCGGTGGGGAAGAGCCGTTCGTGGATGGACGTCTTGCGGCTGGCGGAGACGGTTGCACCCACCGATTCCACCGTCCTGATCCAGGGCGAGTCGGGGACCGGGAAGGAGGTCATTGCCCGCTACATCCACGACCTCTCGCAACGGACGGAAGGATCGTTCCTGTCGATCAACTGCGGCGCCCTCCCCGAGAGCCTGCTGGAGAGCGAGCTGTTCGGCCACGTGAAGGGCTCCTTCACCGGCGCGGTCCGGGACAAGCAGGGACTCTTCGCGGCCGCGCGGGGCGGCAGCTTCTTCCTCGACGAGGTGGGCGAGATGCCTCCCTCGCTGCAGGTGAAGCTGCTCCGGGTGCTGCAGGAGCGCGAGGCGATCCCCGTGGGCGCGACCGAGGCCATTCCGGTGGACGTGCGC
>DAIESF010000310.1 GCA_027346425.1 Gemmatimonadota bacterium
TCTCTTGGCGCGCCACCAAGCGTGCGATCCGCCCGCGCGCGCACCCCACGCCGCCTCCCCCACGAGCCGGATACGCGTCACGTCGGCCACGCGCTCCACCTCCACCCGTACGGTCAGCGGCTCAGCGGGATTCAACGTGTCGGCCGCCAGCAGGTCGTCGGCCATCGTGCACAGGAGCCGGCTCGGAATCCGCAGGGCGAGCGCGGTCGGCGCCACGTTCGTGACAAGCTGCACCCCACCCCTGATCCCGATGCGGTGCGTCTCGACGCAGGCCTGGAGGAGGTCGATCTCCTGCTTGAGCGACGCCGTCGCGTCGCGCCCGGACTCGAGCGTGAGGCGCAGCGTGTCGGCGAGACGCGTGATCAGGCGCTCGGCGCGGGGAACGTCGCGGTGCACCAGATCGGCCAGGAGGTCGAGCGTGGAGAGCAGGAACTGCGGGCGCAGTTGTGCGCGCAGCGACTGGAAGCGCGACCCGGCGATGCGTGCCGACAGGCGAGCCCCCTCCACTTCGCGCATGCGATACCAGCTGGCGAAATCGCGAGCATGCGACCAGGCGAGGAGGCCGAAGTACACGAAGAAGTCGCCCGTGATGGGATTCATGTTGCCCGGGGAGAACACCGGGAGCCGGCTGAGCCCCGACAGCTGCATCGCCCCCGTGTGCACGATCCCCGCCCCCAGTCCGAAGAGGACGTGCAGCGGGAGGAGGCGCATCCAGTTGCTCGCATCCATCCGGAATCGTCGGGCCAGGGCGAACACCGCGGGGCACAGGGCAAGCCAGATGATCGACGTCGCCACTTGCAGCCGGGCGAGACCGAGCCACGAGTATGAGTCCTTCGGGTGGGCCGATGCCGAGTACAGCACCATCTGGTTGGTCCAGAACACCGCCAACACGATCCAGAGCGCCCCAATGCCCAGCCATCCCCGTTGCGAGATCGCTGGCGCGGCTCGGAAGCTCCCGCTCGGCTGCCGTTCTGGCATCGGCGAGCTCGTCATCGCGACGCCATCCGGCTGGATCGGGCGCGCGGGGAGCGACTGGACCATCGTCGCGTACTCCCCCGTTCGCCAGGTCGACGGATCCTCGATGGGTTGGGCCTCGATGGTGGCTCCCGTCGCCACCCGGTCCCGGGACGTCACGAGGTCGGGGCGGGGCGTGTCCTCCCGGTCTGCCTCGCGGTAGGGGATCTCGAGCTCCACCGTCACTCCGCCCAACGGGGCGTCACGCAGCTCGAAGCGATGGGATTCGCCGTACAGCTGCAACAGGCGCTCACTGACGTTGCGCAACCCGATCCCTTCGCGCCGAGTTCCGTCGTTCCCGCGCGCCTCGCGCGGGAGCCCAACCCCGTCGTCTTCCACCCGCAGCATCAGGCGTCCCGCCCGCCGCTCAGCGCGCACGATCACCCTCCCTGCCCCCTGTCGCACCGAGAGACCGTGGCGGATCGCGTTCTCCACCAACGGCTGCAGGATGAGGTGCGGGACGAGGGCGCGGCGAAGCGCCGCCGGGACGGCGACGCCGACCGACAACCAATCGGAGAAGCGGGTGCGCTGGATGTCGAGGTACGGTTCGAGCGCCGCCAGCTCCTCGTCGAGCGTGACCTCGTCTCGCCCCGACCGCTCGAGCGAGATGGCGAGCAGGGCGTGCAGCCGGCGTAGCATCCGATCGGCGGCGTGCGGCGCTTCGTGCGCCAGCTCGGCGATGGCGTTGAGGGCGTTGAAGAGAAAGTGCGGCTGCAGCTGCAATTCGAGGAATTGCAGGCGAGCGCGCGAGAGCTGGGCCTCGAGCAGGTTTGCCCGCACCGTGCGATCCACGTAGCGACGTCGCACCGCCAGTGCGTGCCCCATGACGGCGAGCGAGGCGTACACGAACAGCCACACGTCGAGCCAGTACAGGAGCGTCGGGACGTACGGATCTGACGGCCACCCGGCCAGCCTCGCCAGGAGCAGGCGCCGCCACCAGGTCACGAGCGCAGCGCACGCCACCGCCGCCGTCGCATGGATCACGATGCTGGCGGGCCACCCGACGCGCGACGGGGCAACCCAGCGCGTGAGGCGAAAGATCAGCGGGGTCAGGATCGCGAACAGCCAGGCCACCGCCAGCGCCGTCGGGACCGACCAGCGCATGGCCTCCCCGGGCGTCGACATCGACGCGGCCCAAACGAGGCCGTGCAGCACGCCGAAGATGGTCCAGGCCCCAGCGACGGTGACCCAGAACGGTGGGGAAAAGTGACGGGCGGTGGCGTGGGCCGGCGCGACCATGCGTGGAGGAAGGCGCACCGGGAGCGTCATCGACCCATCGGTCGGCGGCGGAGGCGGCGCGTCCTGCAAGGAAGCGGGGGGAGAGAATGGCTCCAAGTCGCGCGGGACGAGGCGATCGCTGGGCGGCATGAGGCGAGCATGGCGCCGTCACAGGCCACGCGATTGGATACGGGAAGGGGGGGGAAAGGTTTCCTCCCGTTCGCGAAACGCCCGTGCTCAGTTCGCGCGCATCCCCTGCGACCGGCGCCAGACGACCTCGGGGCCTGGGCCGCGCCGCCACCCACCGCTGCGTATCGCGCCACCGGGCGATGGGAAGGCTCCCCGTCGCCCGGTGGCGCGGCAGATGCTCACGGCGTGTGGCCGAGCGACTCGGCAACCGCGAGGGCGATGTGGATCGCCCCCGCCGGCTCGCCCGGCGTCCCGTCGCGAGCGGTGACGATGCGCTCCAGCGCGCCACGCCCCTGCTGGCCGATGAGGGTGACGGAGAGTCGCACGTTCTCCTGCGACAGCTCGCGGTGTCGTGTCACGCGATCCGCGCCGTCAGGCGCGGCCAGCGCACGGTCGAGGCGCGTCCAGGCATCGGCGGCCGCGGTGCGCGCGCCTAACGCGAGGTACGGCGGAAGCGCGAGGCGCCGGAGGCGCGTGGCCAGCGTACGGGTGAAGCGGATCATGGCTCGTCCTCCTGTCGGGTGACGGTGAATGGGATGGGGGTGACCCCCGGATGCACGACGCCCCGCCGGCGGGATGCGCGAGCGGGGCGTCGATGGATCCTCGACATGCGGCAGGTGCGTGTCGTCACGCACCCCCGCCCCCCGCACATGCCAGCGCCCCAACGGTCGACAACATCCACACGACGGCGATGCCTTGCCGCGACGCGCGGTCGCGGCAGGTGGCCCGCGGCCGGAGGGTGTTGAGGTTGTCGGAAGCGTGAAGCATCGCGTCGGCTCGACGTGTCAGGTACTGGGGAGACCCCACCCCCCGCGCGCTCGTCACAACATCGGGCACCCTTCCCCCTTGGTTCGCGCGCCGCATGCGTGCACCTTGTCTGCGTCCACGCAACGACGCCGATGAGTGAGTGGTCCCCCGACTCCGACGACAGCTTCCGCAACGACGACACCCCCGACGACCCCGAGAATGGCGAGGGTGTCGCGCGGGTGATGACGCTGACTCCGGTCGCGATTCGCCTGGTTCCTACGCCGCACCCGCGCGCCCCCGAAGGGCACGTGGTCTTCCGTGCGCTGGGCGCGCTGGAGGGCGAGCTCTCCGACGATTCACCGGTCCTCGCCCAGGGGTCGCTCCCGCAGCCCTTTTTCGCGGCGCTGCAGGAGGTGAACATCTTCGCGCACCCCGTCCCGCTGATGCTCATCGCCCGCGAGGACGAGGGAGGGATCAAGGCGACCCTCGCCGCACTGGTCCCCGCGCGCGACGTGGAGCGCGCCGAGCAGGCCAGCCGCGCCGCCGAGGAGCCGTGGCTCGCCAGCGTGGCCGACGCGCCGCATGCAGACGACGCCGACGAGGAGGCGGCGCGTCAACTCGTCCCGTTCGTCCTCGGAGTGGTGCTGCGCTTTCCCGAGAACCGGCAACACCCCGACGACCTGGACGACGAGGCGGTCGACCTCCTGGCCACCATCCTGTCCGGCGGCGCGATGGAGGCCGACCGCAAGCGGGTGGAGAACCTCCTCAAGTCGCTGTAACCACCGGCCGCTCCCCGTGACCGGGCCCGGCGCGACCTCCCCCCTCCCACGGCGCCGCGCCTAACGACTCGGTGCCACCAGCACCGGGCACTGTGCCCCGCGCAGCAGCGCGGTCGACACGCTTCCCGGAAAGCGCCGCCCCGCAGGCGCTGCCCCATGCGTCCCGCAGGCCAGCAGGTCGTAGGCACCGCTCGTGGCCAGGCCGAGGAGCGCCGGCGCCGGTTCGCCCTTGAGCAGGACGGTCTCGACCCGCACGCTGGCGCGCAGCCCGAGTTCCGCTGCCAACTTTTGGAAGAGTCCCGCGACGCCCTGCTCATAGATCGCGGCGAGCCCTTCGGCCCCCATCGCGCGGAGGTCCGCCTCGGGCGCCACGTGGGCGAGCGTGACGGTGGCGCCGTCATCGACGAAGGCGATCGCCGCCTCGGCCGCCCGCTGGCTCACCTCGCTGAAATCCATCGCCACGAGGCAACGCGACGGCAAGTGCGTGCATCGCGGAGGGACGGCCACCACGGGAACGGGTGACGTCTCCAGGAGCGGCAGGACGGCATCCTCGCTGGGTGCCCGCTCCACGCTCCCGGGTTCGCCGAGCCCCGCCAGGATGAACGCGCTGCCGCGCACGCGCGCCGCGTCCGACAGGAGGGAGGCCGGGGTCCCGGTGGCGACGTCGACGCTGAAGTAGCCGGAGAGCCCGACCGTGGCATGGATGCGCTGCTGCAGCGCCGCGAGGTAGGCGTGCCGGCGCCCCGCTTCCATCTCCGCTGCATCGACGTCGACGAAGGCCCACACGGGGAACTCCATGGGGCGAACGACGCCGAGCACGTGTGCGTTGACGCCGCGCCGTCGGGCGATCAACTCGGCGAATCGCAAGGCACCGCACGACATCTCGCCGTCGTCGCCGAGGACGAGGACTGGCCCCGAGGCTCGTCCCTTCCCTCCCCCATGCGCGCCGGCGACCGCCGCCGGGCTGTGCGATGCCTCGTGTACCGGGCCAGTCATCGGACTCTCCCTCGCATCGATCGGTGGACGGGGCAGGAGCCACGGCGGAGTGACTCCAACATCTCCCGGAAGTTGGCCGGCGATCCACGCCCCGGCCATCCTCCAACCCGACCACCCGCCGTCGGGCGGATTCCGCACCATGCGGAAAAAGTGATAGCGCCGTCGCTGCTGTCGCAGCCCGGCGCTCTCGTGGTCTGTGTTTTCGGTCTTCTCGTGCAAGAGCGGGCGATGGGACTCGAACCCACGACGTCCAGCTTGGGAAACTGGCAATGCGACTTGTAACCCATTGTGGTGTAAGGACTTACGGCGCTGTGTAAGCCGAACTGCCGACAAACGGCTGGCAGCAGGCCAAGTGAAGTACATGGCGCGCTTGAGTTTCGCACCGGTGGGTGTCAGCCCGGACCGCCGACCGATCGCAATTTTCGGCTCTGTTTCGGCGCTAAATGCCAGCCACCCAAAGAAGCACGGCGCCCTTCCCCGACCTGGGAAAGGACGCCGTGCAAGAGCGGGCGATGGGGCTTGAACCCACGACCTCAAGCTTGGGAAGCTCGCGCTCTACCAACTGAGCTACGCCCGCGTGGAGGAGAACCTAATCCGGCCACATCGAGCTGTCAAAGTCACCATGAGCCCGGGTCTGCTCCTCCACATGGGAGCTCGCTCACGGCCAGACTCACCTAGCCCGCTTGAACTTCCCCAATCCACGCGTTCGCGGGTGCGGCCGGTCACCTACAGCTTCTGCTAGCGGTGTCGGCGGCGGTGCCAGGGGCGGTTTCTCGGCCGCCTTCCGGGACTTCGACGTACGAGGCTTCGGAGGGTCGCGCTGAATACCCTTCTGCTGCGCCCGTTCAATCGCCAGCCCGATGAGCATGTGCGAGACCGATCGGTACTCGCTAGCGGCCAGCTTGCCTATGATCTCTCCCTGCTCCCGCGTAGCGAACACCGCGAATGGCACAAGGTCCTCTCCTGCCATAACCATCGTCTCCGCACTGAAATGGGAATGTCCGCAACAGGGCGACCGCTTGTACACAGAACGCGCCAACATCGGGAAGAGTGAAGTACTAACTGCCCACCGCAAGCGTTCTAGTCACGTCCTTCGCCGTGGCGCGCGTGACATAGGACATCTTCAGCGAAACGCGTGGGGCAGAAAGCATGTTGGCGTGTGACTGGGTGACGTGCGGAAATAACCTATATTGGGTTATCACATTAGTCCAGAGCCACACTTCAGAGCGAGCGTGGCGAGCGCGCATCAGGTCCGCCTTGATGCCGCAGGCGCTTTCAACCGGCTCAGAAGCGGCTGAGGCGGTCGCGCTGGGTTTCATCAAAGGCCGACAAGAACGCGTCACCTGCCAGTTTCTCCTCGTCTGAATTCGCGAATAGCTGGAAACGACTGAATGTGCTCATTCGCAGATGTGGACGCCCGTGAGCTGAAGTCGATACCCACTCGTACTTGGACCCAATGACGACGAAGCCGCGGATGTGGGCCTGTGACATCAGGAGTTCATGCGCCTCAAGTATCTCGGGAACGTGCGTCTCTAAGCTCTGACCCGCTACCTTCGGGTCAGGCCCTGTGTCGACGGGCTCGATGAAGTGGTCGATGCTCAATGCCACTAGACCTGCCTTGGTGCGATGACGCCCTTGTTCCGACGCTTCCACTACCCGCTGCAGAATCTTCCTTCGGCTCCTCACGCGCTTCGCTGCAACGCCGAGCCACTTCTCGTCGATTTGAAGCTGCAGGTCAGGCTCCGCCTGCCGAATCGTCGCACCACCACACGTAAGCCACGCGCCGACGAATAGTTCAAATTGTGTATTGCGAGGACGAGCGCTCTCGTCCTCCTCCTCGCGGATATCAAGTGGACCACTAAGTGCATTGCCGAGCGCTGCCTTCAAGCGTCGGTCCGCGGTACCTCCAGTGCCACCGATGCTTCGAGAGATGTAGTAGAACTCGTACACCGTCCTCGTGGCCTCCGCGAGCAGAGCGAAGTCGTCGGCGCCATCGCGAGCATTTCGGGCGGAGCTCACGACTGCACGCGCTGCCTCGAGTCGACAGGGTGACGGAATCGGAACACCGATCGTGCGGAACCGCTTCAACGCATAGTCGGCGGAACGTAGAACGCTGCTCGCGCCCGCAGTTGGAATTGCGGGGCCATGACGCCATCCGCCCGTCGACTCCTCAGCGGTCATACTGTCCTGGTTCAGCGAGAATGTGACAGGTGGGGTGGGCGTTCAGTGTAGTACGGCGAGCGCGCCAAGCGGCTCGGCTGCTGGGGTGGAGTTGGCCGCGCGGCGTTGGGCGCGCGCCGATTCGAGTTTGTGATCGCGGGC
>DAIESF010000327.1 GCA_027346425.1 Gemmatimonadota bacterium
CATGACCGGGGCCCCGCTCCCCGATGGGGCCGACACGGTCGTCCGCGTCGAGGACACCAATGGCGGGCTCGACGTCGTCGAGATTCGCGACGCGCGCGACAGCCGGAAGAACATCCGTCCGCGCGGCGAGGATTTCGTGGCCGGCGACACGGTGATCCCGGCGGGGACGGCGATCGCGCCGGCCCAGGTCGGCGTTCTCGCCTCGTTAGGTCTGCCGTCGGTCGAGGTCCATCGTCGCCCGGTGGTGGCCATCCTCGGCTCGGGCGATGAACTGGTCGACCTCGACCGCTTTCACGAGGTCCTCGCCGGCCGGAAGATCGTCACCTCCAACTCGTACACGCTGAGCGCGCTGGTGCGGGCCAACGGGGGCATCCCGCTCCTCCTTGGCAACGCCGCCGACTCGCCCGAGTCGTTGCGCGCCTTGCTGGGGCAGGTGGCAGGGGCAGACCTCATCGTCACCTCGGCTGGGGCGTCGGTGGGGGCATTCGATTACACCCGCGACGTGCTGGCCTCGTTAGGTGCCCGCCTCGACTTCTGGAAGGTGCGCATGCGCCCCGGCGCCCCCATCGGCTTCGGCGCCCTGCACGGGACGCCGTGGATCGGGCTCCCGGGAAACCCGGTCTCGGTGATGGTGACCTTCGAGTTGTTCGTGCGCCCCGTGATCCGCCGGATGCAAGGCTTTACCCGCATCTTCCGCCGGCCCACCCCGGTGGTGCTCGAGGAGCCGGTGTCGATCGGGGCACGCCTCACGCACTTCCTGCGCGGCGTGGTGAGCGTGCGCGCCGATGGCGCACTCACGGCGCGGCTCACCGGGCCGCAGGGGTCGGGGATCCTCACGTCCATGGCGCGGGCCAACGCCCTCCTCATCATCCCCGACGAGCGCCAGCGGTGCGAGGCCGGCGAGGTGGTCAACGCCTTCCTCGTCGCCGACGACGCACAGCTCGCCGAGTCGTTCGCACTGTGAGCACATCCGGTGAGGGCGAGGCCCGACAGGAGGCGGGGAGCGCCGGCGTTGCTGGTGGCGGGGAGTGGTGGGAGCGGGAGCTGGCGGGGCTGCGCGAGCGCTTCGACGTGGCCGAGACGACCGTGGCGTGCGCCGGGCGCAGCTTCACCCTGTACCATCCGCGCAACGCCGATACGCTCATCAGCGAGGCGGACTACCTGAAGGACGAGCGCCTCCCGTACTGGGCCGATATCTGGCCCTCGTCGCGCGTCCTCGCCGACCACGTCGTGCGCCACAAGGGGAATGGGAGGCGCGCCCTCGAGCTGGGGTGCGGGAGCGGGCTGGTGGCCTGCGCGCTGGCCGCCGCCGGCTACAAGGTGACGGCGACCGACTACTACCCGGATGCGCTGGAGTTCACGCGGGTGAACGTGGGGCGCAACACCGGGCACCGCATCGCCACTCGCATGGTCGACTGGCGCGACATGCCACGCGACCTGGGGCGCTCCGATGTTGTCGTCGCGTCGGACGTCTTGTACGAGCACACGCACGGCGAGTTGGTGGCCGAGGCGGTGCTGGCGACGGTGCGCGACGACGGCTACGCCCTGATCGCCGACCCCGGGCGCCTTTCCCTCGACGCCTTCCTGCAGAGCGCGGAGGAGAGCGGGATGGCAGTCACGGAGCAGTGGTCGGCGCCGTTCGAGGAGGGAGCGCAGAAGCAGGTCATCCAGCTCTTCGTCGTCCGGATTCGTTAGGCGCGCCGCACGCAACCCTGCGCGGAGACGTCGCGGCGCCCGGCCGCTACTTCGTGACGCGCTCGCCGCACCCGGTGAGCGTCGTCCCGTCGAAGACGACGGTGGCCGTATGCGTCCAGGACTTGTCGGCCATCGTGTCCTGGCAGCGCTTCTCCTCGAGCGTCACTTCGAGCGTGTGGGCCTCGGGGGGTGGGGTGAGCGCGACCCAGCGCAGCGCGCTCCCCGCCTGCTGTGGAGCGCTGGAGGGAAAGGCGATCCCCTGCTGGTAGTCGGGGCTCGAGTAGGTGAGCCCCGACGCGTCGATGCGAACACCCCAGAAGGGCTCGTTCCCGGACAGGCGGAAGCGCCCGGCGGCATCCGGCTTGGAGCGCGGAAGCGCTGACGTCTCCCCGGGCGTCGGGGTCCCCGCGGCGGTTGCGCTGTCGACCACCGCCTGGGCCCGCGCTCGCGGGCGATCGACGGTGCCCTGCTCTCCCGATGCTCCGCATCCCGCGAGCACGAGCGACGAGACGCTCACGAACAGCGCGCCGGCGAACACCGTGCGCGAAGCCGCACGCCCGACTCCCGTCGCCCGTCTCACGTCTACGCGTCCTCCAACCGGTCCGCCACCACCTCGGCGATGTCGTACACCGGGACGGTGCTGCCCAGCTTGGCGCCGGCATCGTTCAGCATGGTCATGCAGAAGGGGCAGGCGACGGCGACCGCATCGGCACCGGTGGCGAGGAGTTCCTTCTTGCGCTCCACGTTGATGCGCTCGCCCACGCGCTCTTCCATCCACATGCGCCCGCCGCCGGCGCCGCAGCAAAGCCCGCGATCGCGCGAACGCGGCGCCTCCACCAGCTGCACCACGGGGAGGGCGCGCTTGATTGCCTCACGCGGGGCGTCGTAGACGTCGTTGTAGCGTCCCAGGTAGCATGAGTCGTGGTAGGCCACGACGAGCTTCTGTCCCTCGTCGTGCTTCAGCGGAACGCGATCATCGGCGAGCAGCCGCTCGATATAGGTGGAGTGGTGGATGACCTCGTAGTTGCCACCCAGCTGCGGGAACTCGTTGCCGATCTGGTGGAAGCAGTGCGGGCACGACGTCACGATCGTCGTCACCGCATAACGATCGAGCGTCTCGATCGCCTGCTTGGCCAGCATCTGGTAGAGGTACTCGTTCCCCATGCGGCGGGCGGGGTCGCCGTTGCAGCTCTCCTCCTGCCCGAGGATGGCGAAACGGATCCCGGCGGCCGTGAGGATGCGGGCGAAGGCGACGGTCGTCTTCTTCGCCCGGTCGTCAAACGATCCCATGCATCCGACCCAGAACAGGATGTCCGGGCGCTCGCCGCGCGCGAACATCTCGGCCATGGTCGGGATATCCATCCCCTCGGCCCACTTCTCCCGCTCGGCCGGCTGGAAGGCCCACGGCGAGCCATTGCGCTCCATTGCCTCGAAGGCGGGGAGGATCTCCTCGGGGAAGCGTGATTCGGTGAGGACCAGGTTGCGTCGCAGCTCGTTGATGATCTCCAGCTGGTCGATGGAGACCGGGCACTCGTAGACGCAGGCCCGGCAGGAGGTGCACGACCAGAGCTCCTCCTCGGTGATGAAGTTGTCGAGGAGTTTGTGCTCGAGGAGGGCGGCCCTGCCGGCGTCATCGCCGGCCGCGGCCCCGATGATCGGCATCCCGAAGACGTCGTCGCCGCCGACGATGGCCGGGGCGACCTCGGTGAGGCGCTGCCGCGTGTTGACGACGATCTTGCGCGGTGAGAGCGCCTTTCCGGTGATGTTGGCCGGACACACCGAGGTGCAACGCCCGCACTCGGTGCAGGCGTAACCGTCGAGGAGGCTCTTCCAGCTCAGGTGCGTCACGTCGGACGCGCCGAAGACCTCGCTCTCGGTCTCGAGGTCCATCGGCTTCATTGCCCCCACCGTGCCGGGGCCGCTGGTGTTGGAGAGGAAGGTGTTGGGGAGCGACGCGATGACGTGCAGGTGC
>DAIESF010000363.1 GCA_027346425.1 Gemmatimonadota bacterium
CCGCGCATTGGAGCAGGCGGGACGCATCAATCGCGCGTCCGAAGTCAAGCCGGCCGCCGACGCACTGGGGGGCAAGCTTGGCGGGGTGGAGGGCTCGCTCAACCAGGTGAAGAGCATGAGCGGGCAGGATCCGATCCGCCACCCTGGGCAGCTCGACAACCAGCTCATCGAGCTGTACACGAACCTCACCGGCGACGACAGCTACATCTACGGTGGCCCGGAGGGGCGCCCCACGCGCGGGGCGATGGAGCGCACCACAGACGTGCTGCGCCAGTGGGCCCCGCTGTCGGCGCGGCTCCGCACCATCATCGAGCAGGATGTGCCGGCCTTCAACGACCTGCTCCGGCGGCTCGGGCTCGGGGCGATCGTTCTCCCGCCGAAGACCGTGATGTGACGTAACGGAGGATGCCTAACGGCACGGGCGGGCTCCCGGTAGAGGGCCCGCCCGTCGTCGTTTCGATGGGAGCGCGAAGGGAATGGTACGGCGCCAGGGTGGCGCAGGTGGCATCTATTTCACGGGGGGCCCCCCGTCCCCGCCAGGCTCAGCACAATCGGCTGCTCCCCCGGAACTTCCAGCGTCCCCCGCTCGAGCAACCGGTCCACGTCCGCCGCCGCCAGGGGCCGGCTGAACAGGTAGCCCTGCCCGTAGTCACACCCGAGGTCGCGCAGGCGCGAATGCTGCCGCGCATGCTCCACCCCCTCGGCGATCGTGCGCAGCGTGAGCAGGTCGCCTAACGCGATGATCGTCCGCGCCAGGGCGTCGTCGTGACTCCCGCGCATCAGTCCGTCGGTGAAGCTGCGGTCGATCTTGAGGATGTCCACCGGGAACTGCTGCAGGTACGAGAGCGACGAGTAGCCGGTCCCGAAGTCGTCGATCGCCAGGCGCACACCGATCGCCTTGAGTTCGTGCAATCGCTCGATCGTCGACTCGGTCCGGTGCATCAGCGCGTTTTCGGTGATCTCCAGGACGAGATGCTCGGCCGCCAGGCCGCCATCGGCGAGCGCCGCCTGGACGTCGGCCACCAGCGACGGCGACTCCAGCTGCCGCACCGACAGGTTCACCGTCACCGAGAAGGTGTGCCCATCGGTGCGCAGGGCATTCCACTGGGCGGTGCGCTGGCATGCCTGACGCAGCACCCAGCGCCCAATCGGGATGATCAGCCCCGTCTCCTCGGCCAGCGAGATGAAGTCCATCGGCGGGACGTTCCCCTTGGTCGGGTGCGCCCAGCGCACCAGGGCCTCGATGCCCAGCACTTCGTGCGTGTCGAGGGAGACGATCGGCTGGTACGCGACCCAGAACTCCCCGGCGTCGAGGGCGCGGCGCAGGTCGCTCTCCAGCGTCACCCGATCCACCAGGGCGGCATGCATCGACGCATCGAAGAAGACGTGCCCCCCGCGCGTCCCGCTCTTGGCAGCGTACATCGCCACGTCGGCGTTGCGCAGCAGTTCCTCCACACCATCGCCCGCGGTGGCGCGGGCGATGCCGATGCTCGCGCTCACCCGCACCGTGATGCCTGACGAGAGCTGCACCGGGTGGTTCAGCGCCAGCTCGATGCGGTCGGCGACGATGGTGGCGTCCTCCTCGCCGCGCACGTTCTCGAGCAGGACGGCGAACTCGTCGCCCCCGAGGCGGGCCACCGTATCGCAGCCGCGCGTGGCATTCAGGAGACGCGTCGCCACCATGGAGAGCAGGTCATCGCCCGCCGCGTGCCCGAGCGTGTCGTTCGTCCCCTTGAAGTTGTCGAGGTCGAGGAACATCACGGCGACCATGTCGCGCTCGCGCGAGGCGCGAGAAAGCGCATGCTGCACGCGGTCACGAAAGAGCGAGCGGTTGGCGAGCCCGGTCAGCTGGTCGTAGAACGCCTGCCGCAGCAACTCCTTCTCCAGCGACTTGCGTTGCGTCACGTCCTGTACGACCGCGATGAAACGGGCCCCGCTATCGGCGGCGGCGCGGGTGAGCGTCAGGCTCCCCCACACCACCTCGCCGTCGTTGCGCACGTACCGATGTTCGCCCGACACCGTCTCGCGATCGCCCACGGCGATCTCTCGCTCCATCTCGGCGACCGCCTCGGCTTCGTCGGCCGGCGAGAAGCCGTGCAGCGGCTCGCCCGTCAGGCGGTCCGTCGTGGTGCCAAGGAAGTCGGCGAGCGACCCGTTGGCCTCGAGGATCGCCGACCCTTCACCCAGCAGCGCCACCCCAACGCCCGTCTGCTCGAAGACCGACCGGAAGCGCGCATCAGCGTTGCGCCTGGCGGATATCCCCTTGACCAGCGTGCTCTCGATCCACGCCGTGGCATACGTCGAGACGACACCGGCGACGATGAGCATCATCAACTTGGACCCCTCGTCCAGCAGGCTCGTCCCCGCCATCGTCCCCGACCGCATCGGGTCGGCCAGGAGCACCAGCCGCCCGCTGGTGAGGAGAAACGACACCAGCCCCGCGTACTGCACCGCCGCCAGCCCGGCGGCGAACGCGGCCCGGCGCGGCGACCCCGTGAAGGGACGCACCGCCAGGACCACGAAGTACATGCTGAAGATCGGCGACTTCACCGCCAGGTTCGGCTCACCAAACAAGCCATAGCCGAGCAGGAGGAGCGTGGTGGCGGTGATGTCGAGGATGATGTTCGCGAAGAACAACCCGCTCCCGGCGCGCCCCGTGCGATGCGCGAAGAGGTGCTGCCCGATCGCCCACGCCAGTGTCGGCGCGAGAACGACGAAGTTGGTGAGCGAGAGTTCAGGCGAGAGGTGCGGCGCGTAGACGGTGGCCGCGATCGCCAGTACGCCCAGCACGGCAATCCGAACGCCGTTGACCCGCAGTTCTGCGTCGGCGAACTGCCTCCCGAGAAGGGTGGCAGTATCGGCGTCGAACGACAGCGGCCGGTCCTGCTGGGGTCGATGCATGGGCGCGAGGGTGAAACGAGGAGAGAGATTCCGCCCGCGCCACTTCAGGGGTTCGCGAGGGCTGCCGATAATAGACGGCCATCGCATTTATGAGTCACGCCCAATCTGCTGGCGGACACGGCGACCGCGGTGTAGCGTCCTGCGCCCGTCCGATGTGAGCCCCCCTCCCGCTCTCACATCGCCCCTCGCCCGTCTCCCGCCCCAACGTCGTGCAGCGCCTTCTCAACAACCTCACGTTCCGCGTCCTCACCGCTGTCGCCCTCGGCGTGGTCGTCGGGATTCTCTGGCCCGACGCCGGCAAGGCGCTCAAGCCGCTCGGTGACACCTTCGTGAACCTGGTGAGGATGGTGATCGCCCCGATCATCTTCCTCACCATCGTCGCAGGTATCGCCACGATTGGTGACCTGAAACACGTCGGGCGTGTGGGCGGAAAGGCATTCCTCTACTTCGAGGTCGTCACGACCTTCGCCCTCGCCATCGGCCTGGTGGTGGTCAACGTGACCAAGCCCGGGGCCGGGCTCGATGTCAGTGCCATGGCCAAGGGCGACATCTCGCGTTATGCACAGGCGGGCGAGCAGATGAAGTTCGTGGACTACCTCGTCCACATCGTCCCCTCCAGCGTGGTCGACGCCTTCGCCAAGGGGGAGATCCTCCAGGTCGTCTTCTTCGCCGTCCTCTTCGGGGTGGCGTTGACGATGTCGGGGGAAGTCGGGCGCAACATCACCGATGGCTGCGAACGCCTGGCCCAGGTCTTCTTCAAGCTGGTCGGGATCATCATGCACGTCGCCCCGCTGGGTGCGTTCGGGGCGATGGCCTTCACCGTCGGTTCGTTCGGCCTCAAGACGCTCCTCCCCCTGGGGCGTCTCATGCTCGACGTCTACCTGACGATGTTCATCTTCGTCTTCGTCGTCCTCAACATCATCTGCAGGCTGTACGGCTTCTCGCTCTGGGAGTTCATCAAGTACATCCGCGAGGAAATCCTTCTCGTGCTGGGAACGAGTTCGAGCGAGGCCGCACTCCCGAGCATGCTCGAGAAGCTGGAACGGTATGGCTGCAGCAAGTCGGTCGTGCGCCTGGTGATCCCGACGGGATACTCGTTCAACCTCGACGGGACATCGATCTACCTGTCGATGGCGCTGATCTTCATCGCCCAGGTCTTCCGCGTCGACCTCTCCATCGGACAGCAGATCGGGATCCTCCTCATCCTCATGCTCACCTCGAAGGGAGCGGCGGGGGTGACGGGGAGCGGCTTCATCGTCCTCGCCTCCACCCTCGCGGCAATGCGCGTCGTCCCGCTCGAGGGGCTCGCCCTCCTGCTCGGCGTCGACCGCTTCATGTCCGAGGCCCGGGCCATCGTGAACCTGGTCGGGAACGGCGTCGCCACCCTCGTCATCTCGCGCAGCGAGACGGCGTTCGACGACTCCAAGCGGGCCGCGGCGCTCGAGCATCAGCACCTGCAACGGCTGGGACTCTCGACGGGATGATTGGGTCCCCCGTCATCGCCCCCATCTATAGCTGAATTGGGTCGACACGGACCAGAAGGTGGCTGCGCACCCCCTGGGGGGATGACGGTGACGCCAACGCGCGTAAACAGTCTTGCCTAACGGAACCTCTCGTACTAGGTTGCCACACCCGGACGCATGGCCGGCCGCCATGCGTCCGACCCGCGGCACTGCTCCACTCACCGCTCCACCGCTTCCTCGTCCAACATCTCCGTGCTGCTCGCGTCGCTCCGACTTATCAGCCTTACGCGTATTACCGCGATTCTTCTCGCGGTAGTACTTCGCGTACGGGGGTCGGGCCGCTTGCCTGTAGCGACATAGAGTCGCGAACGGAACATCGCCGAACACGGCGATCGAGAAGCTGAGCGAGGCCCCTCCCGAATCCGGCAGGGGCCTCTTTTTTGTCGCCCGCGCCGTCCCTGTCGCCTACGCCACCACGTCCCACGTGCCACCCTCGCATCGACCTCGCATCAGGCACAAGTCAACCACGTACTCTACATCCTCCGCATGCGATCCGACACGATCAAGAAGGGCTACGCCCGCGCTCCACACCGCGCGCTCCTCCGCGCAACGGGACAGATCCGCGGCAAGGAGGATTTCGACAAGCCGTTCATCGCGGTCTG
>DAIESF010000380.1 GCA_027346425.1 Gemmatimonadota bacterium
GGTCGCGAATTCCTCCGACGACCACGTGCTGTCGGAGGGGGTCGGGGCGGCGACCTCCACTTCCTGCGCTTGACGCACCCACGGGAAGTCGTCGTCGGTGGCATACGCCGAGTCGTCGACGACGAAGTCCGTGAACCCTCCTGTGACGGCCGGAGGATCGATTGGCGTGACGGCCAGGCCGCCGAACGTCGCGCCTTCCCGGTCGGCTGCGTCCGTTGCGGGAGGAACGTCTGCCCACTCGGCAGCTGCAAATCCGTCGGACGGGTCGAGCGCATCATCCGCATCGCCCACCACGTCCTCGGCCGGCGGCAGGCCCGTTGAGGAACCGAACGTGAGGTGGTCGTACGGCGAGTCGAGCGTGACAAGCGCGCGGTTCCCAAGCAGCGCAACATCGAGCGCGGTTGGGAGGGCGTCGAAATCGGCGACCTCGCTGTGCGCCTCAACGTGCGCGTCGGATCGCGACGCTGGCAACGCCTCGATGACCATCTCCGCCGCACCGTCCGCATCGCAAGCGAGGAAGTCGTGGGCCGCCCGCGACGCATCGGCGCCAGCCGAGTGCGATGCGCACTCGTGTGAGGTCACCGCAGCCTCCTCGACTGAAGGCACGTTCGACTCGAGCACCTCGTCGTCGGCGGCGAGCGCGCGACGCTGCGCGTCGTCACCCGCTACCTCGCTCGGCGGCACCACCAAAATGGAGGTTGCGGAGGTTGTTCCCTCGCGCCGCTCTGCGGAGGCGGCCGATTGATCGGCGTCGCTCAGTCCGTGCGGGAGTGGCAACGGCTGGCTCTGGGCCACATCGGCGGTCGGGTCGGACTGAGGCGGTGCGGCGAAGGGGGAGACCGCGGGGCGGCGCGCCCCCAACGGCCGGAGGGCCCCCTGCCCAGCCCCCAGCGGGCGCCCGCTGAAGGGGCGAAGGGCGGGGCGCCGGGACGGAGTTCCACCCTGATCCTGCGAGACGTCAGCCATGTGAGCCGCTCCGATCGACACTCGGTAATAGGCTCCCCGCTCCGTCCCCTCCCTAGGGTGACGTCCAGCCGTGGGTGCCCAATAGCGGGACGAATCGCACGGGGACGATGTCACGGCGCTCGTAGCGGTCTGGAAGGCGCGTCACCATCGTCAGCATCTGCTCGTCACGATCGCCCAAGGGGATGAGGAGTTTCCCCCCCATGGCGAGCTGGTCGACGAGGGGATGCGGAATATCGGGCGACGCGGCCGAGACGAGGATGGCGTCGTATGGGGCGTACTGGCGCCAGCCGATCGTCCCGTCGCCGAGAAGGAATGAGACGTTGCGACTCCCGCATTCCCGCACGATGTCGCGCGCCTTCTCCAGCAATGGGGCGACGCGTTCGATGGAGAAGACCTGGGCGGCCAGGTGGGCGAGGAGGACCGTCTGGTACCCCGAACCGGTTCCGATCTCGAGGACACGCTCGTGTCCCTGCAGCTGCAATAGCTGCAGGTAGCGGGCGTGTACGCTGGGTTGGGAGATCGTCTGCCCGCTGCCGATGGGGAGCGAGCTGTCTTCGTAGGCGCGGTGACGCACACCGGTGGGGACGAAGATGTGGCGCGGAGTCTCCTCGATGGCCTTGAGCACGGCCAGGTCGGAGATCCCTCCCGCCTGCAACGCCTCCACCAGGCGGCGCCGCGCGCCGCGAAACTCGGGATTTACGGCGCTCGCCACCAGTGCTCCGCCGCGTCGAGCATGTCGCGGTGCGTGAGGTCCAGATGCAACGGCGTGACCGAGACGTACCCGTCGCGAATGGCCTGGAAGTCGGAGTCACCACTCCCCGTCCACGAGATCTCCCCACCCCCGATCCAGAAGATCTTGCGCCCCCAGGGGTCCTTCATGGGTTGGATGGAGTTGGAATACACCCGTCGCCCGAGGCGGGTGAGCTTGATCCCCTTGATCTCGTCGGCCCGCACGGGGGGGAGGTTGACGTTGAGCAGCGTCCCGGCCGGGAAGGCGGGGAGCGACGTGAGGTGGCGCAGGAGCGGGACGAGGATCTCGACCTGTTCGTCGAGCTTGGCGATGTCGGCACGGAGGTCGCCTCCGGCGAACGACAGGGCGATCGACGGGATGCCTAACGCCAACCCCTCCATGGCGGCCGACACCGTCCCCGAGTACAGGACGTCTTCCCCCATGTTCTGTCCGTGGTTGATCCCGCTCAGGACGAAATCGGGGCGCACATCCATGAGCGCCTCGACGGCCAGCATCACGCAGTCGGTCGGCGTCCCGTCCACCTGGAAGCGGTGCTCGCCCCGCCGCACCGGGCGCAGCGGGTGATGCAACGTGAGCGAATGCGACGTGGCACTTTGCTCGCGGTCGGGGGCGACGACGGTGACGTCGCCGATCTGTTCGGCCGCTCGCACCAGGCAGTCGAGCCCGTGCGCCAGGATGCCATCGTCGTTGGTGCAGAGAAATCGCATGATGCCGCTAACGGTACTGCGCCACCGGCGTTTGGGCTACCTCGGCGGCGCGTTTGCCACCCGGCGGCTGCACCGTGCTCGCGCGGCGGTCGCGTGTGGTGCCCGCCTACTTCCCCGTCACTTCGGCGTTGTCCGGTCTCGGTACGGGCGCCGATCCGTCAAGGATCGCCGACAGCTGCTCGAGTTCACGCGCCAGCTCAGCCAGCGTCTCGACCGCTAGCGCCTCCCGGGCCGCAACCTTGATTGCCCCACCCTTGCGATGCTCGTCCACCTTTTGGCGTGCCCCGTCAATCGTGTACTTCTCGGTGTACAGCAGGTGCTTGACGAGCTGGATGAGCTCCACTTCGCGCCGCTGGTACACGCGGTTCCCCGAGCGATTTTTCGCCGGGTTCAGGAAGCGAAACTGGCTCTCCCAGTAGCGCAGGACGTGGGGCTTGAGGTCGGTCAGCTGGCACACGTCGCCAATCGAGTAGAACTCCTGCACAACCTCGTCGCTCATGCGTCACGCTCCGGGCGCAGCTCTCGCCCCATGAGGTCGGCCAGCGCATCACGCGGCGCTTGCTGCTCGAACAGGATCCGTGCGACCGCGGCCACGATCGGCATGTCGACGCCCCGTCGCGCGGCAAGGGCCCGGGCGCTGTCGGTGGTGGTGACGCCCTCGGCCACGCTCTCGGTGGCAGCGAGGACCTCCTCCAGCGGACGTCCCTTCCCCACCTCGACGCCGACGGCGCGGTTGCGGCTGAGGGCCCCCGTGCAGGTGAGGACCAGGTCCCCCATCCCGGCGAGGCCGGCGAAGGTCTCGGGGCGAGCGCCTAACGCGACACCCAGCCGCGTCATCTCGGCCAGCCCGCGGGTAATGAGGGCGGCGCGCGAGTTGAGCCCAAGGCCCACCCCCTCGGCGATCCCCGTGGCCACCGCCATCACGTTCTTCAGTGCCCCGCCCACTTCCACCCCGGTCACGTCATCGTTCGTATACACGCGGAATGCCGGCGTGCTGAGCGCTCGTTGCACCGCCGCGGCCGCGCTCGCGTCATCGGAGGCAGCCACGACCGCCGTCGGCATCCCGCGCGCCACCTCGAGGGCGAAGCTTGGCCCGCTCAGGGCCACCACAGCGCGTCCCGGGAGCTCGTCGCGCACCACGTCGGTCATCAGTTCGAGCGATCCGCGCTCGATTCCCTTCGTCGCCACCACCGCGATGGCACCGAGCGCCACCAGGGCGCGTCCGCTGCCGACGACGTCACGCAGGACGTGTGACGGCGCCACGTACACCACGAGTTCGGCGTCGCCTAACGCTTCGGCCATGTCGCTGGTCGCGCGGATGGTGGGGTCGAGCGTCGCCCCCGGGAGGAAGCGCGGGTTGGCATGCGTGAGGTTCACGTGCTCTACCACGTCGGGCTCGCGCGCCCACAAGCGCACGGCGTGCCCGCCGCCGGCCAGGAGATGCGCGAGGGCGCTCCCCCACGCCCCGCCCCCGATCACGGTGCTGCGCATCAGGCCCTCGCCCCGCCAGGGCGGCCAAGACGCGACTCCTCACCCCGTCGCAGCCGCCCGATGTTCGCGCGATGTGTCCACACGACGAACGCGGCAAGGGCAAGCGCCACCGCGCCGAGCGGCGACCCAATGCCGTCCCGAACGACGACGGTGAGGGCGAGCGCGGCCGCCCCCAGCATCGACCCTAACGAGACGTAACGCGTCAGCGACACCACGACCACGAAGGTGGCGAACGACGCCGCAAACGGAACGGGGGCCAGCGCCGCGAAGACCCCCGACGCGGTCGCGACCCCCTTGCCGCCCCCCTTGAACACCCCGGCATATGGGCGCACATGTCCGAGGATGGCGGCCACGCCGAAGACGGCGGGCCACCAGCTCCCAGCGGCCCCCGTCAGCGCCGGGAACGCCAGCACGGGGAGCGCCCCCTTCGCCGCATCGAGGAGAAGCACGATGATGGCCGCCGGGGCGCCGAGCGTGCGGTAGACGTTCGTCGCCCCCAGGTTCCCGGATCCGTGCTGCCGCAGGTCAATGCCCCGCAGCAGCCGCCCCGCGAAGTAGGCGAACGGCGTGCTGCCGATGACGTATGCCGCGACGAGCCCAACGACGGGAAGCATGTCAGGTGACGTTCTTCTTCTTCACCTGCACGCGCAGGGGATTCCCGGTGAATCCCCAGGCCTCTCGGAACCCATTGTGGAGATAGCGCACGTAGTGCTCCTCCAGCGCGTCGGTGTTGTTGCCGAAGACGACGATCGTCGGGGGGGCCGTCTCGACCTGCGTGGCGTAGTGCAACCGCACCTCGCGTCCCGCCGCCTGCGGCGGCTGTCGGCGACGCACCAGCTCTTCGAGGACGGCGTTCACCTGCGAGGTGCTGATTCGCTTGGCGCGCGCGGCCTCGACCTCGAGCAGGGTGTCGAGCACCTTCGTCACCCGTTGCCCCGTCTTGGCCGACGTGAAGAGGAACGGGACGAAGGCCAGGTACGGCGCCTTCTCCACGCACTTCTTCTGGAACTTGGCCGCGGTCTTGTCGTCCTTGGACACGAGGTCCCACTTGTTCACGACGACGATCATCCCGCGACCGGCCTCCCACGCCAGCGTGGCAATCTTGAGATCCTGGTTGAGCAGTTCCTCGGTCGCGTCGATGAGGAGGCAGCAGATGTCGGCACGGTCGATGGCGCGCCGCGTGCGCAGCGCCGAGTAGAACTCCACTCCGTCCTCCACCCGCGACTGGCGGCGCAACCCCGCCGTGTCGATGAAGACGAGGTCGCGCTCGTGGTATCGCATCGGCGAGTCGATCGCATCGCGCGTCGTCCCGGCCACGTCGGAAACCACCAGGCGCTCCTCGCCCAGCAGCCGGTTCACGAACGACGACTTGCCAACGTTGGGGCGCCCGACGACAGCGATCTTCAACGACGTGTCGTCCTCGGCCGGAACCTCCGGGATGTTCGCCACGACGACATCGAGCATGTCGCCCGACTGCTTGCCGCTGATGGCCGACACCGGAATCGGGTCGCCGGCCCCGAGCTCGAAGAACTCGTAGTAGTCCGTCGACTTGGGGTTGTCGGCCTTGTTGGCGATGACGAGGAACGGCTTGCCGGAGCTGCGCAGGATCTCCGCGATGCGATGATCGACCGGGTGCAGCCCGGCCCGCGTATCCACCACGAAGAGGAGGAGGTCGGCCTCGTCGATCGCCTGTTGCACCTGACGACGAATCTCGACATCCATCGCGGCCCGCGGGTCGTCGGTAATTCCCCCGGTGTCCACGAGCCAGAACGCCGAGCCCGCCCATTCGGCGCGGCCGAAGTGGCGGTCGCGCGTCGTCCCCGCCTCGTCACTGACGATGGCGGTGTTGCGTCCGACGATGCGGTTGAACAGCGCCGACTTCCCCACGTTGGGACGCCCGACAAGGGCGACGACTGGAAGGCTCACGCAGCCCCCGCGACGCTGGAGGGAACGGAGTGGCCTTCGAATTGGAGCACGTCGATGAAGTCGTAGGATGGATAGACCGGCATGGGAAGAGATTCCCGCACGCCGATGAACGTCATGTCGTCGAGGAAGATCCCATCCTCGTTGATCGTTTCGGCCGGAATCAGCGCCAGGTCGAAATCGTGGCGGTCCTTGAGAGCGCCGAGAATGTCGGCCCCGACCAGGAGACCGGCTGTCGTGGTCGTGGGGCCGAAGAGCGAGTTGGTCGTCGTGATCATCTCGAACGACGCTCCCGTGGCGGCGGTGAGCTGCGACAGAAGCGGGGGCATGATCTCGCGCATCGCCCGCCCGGTGACGACCGCGATGCGCTTGCCGTCGAGCCGGGGGAGTGCGGACACACCTTCGGCCACCCGGTGCCGCAGCGAGGTAATGGAACCGACGCCATTCTCGATCTGCGCGAAGTCGCCGTAGTGGGCCACGTCCGGGAGTTCGCGCCCCGCCAGCAGGTACAGCTCGTCCGAGCCGTACACCCACGCCTCGCCCCGCTCCGCGCGGCCGCGCGCCGCCCACCGTTCCGTGATCTCCAGCAGGCGGAGGGCGTTCTCCCGGCTCATCGACTCCCCAGTGTAGAGGTGCGAGAACTGCGTGAGACCCACCGGGACGAGCGCAACCGAGAGACAGGCGTCGCCGAACGACCAGAGGTCGGCCAACGACTGCTCCAGCACGTCACCATCGTTCAGCCCAGGGACCACGACCATCTGTCCGTGGAACTGAATTCCGCCCTCGACCAGGCGCGTCAGCTGCTCGACGATGTTGGGAACGCGGGGATTGTTGAGGAGCTTCTTGCGCGCCTCCCACGGCGTGGCGTGCACCGAAACGTAGAGCGGTGACAAACGGTATTCGATGATCCGCTGGAAGTCGCGCTCCTTCAAGTTGCTCAGCGTCGCGAAATTGCCGTAGGCGAACGACAGCCGATAGTCGTCGTCTCGGATGTAGAGCGGCTTGCGGAGCCCCTTCGGGAGCCCCTCGATGAAGCAGAACTCACACCGGTTGGCGCAACGGCGGACCGTCGGTGGTTCGAGCTCGACGCCCAGCGACTCCCCCTCGGGGCGTTCAATCTCGAAGACCACTGCCCCCCCATCTGGGAGGCGAACGGCGATCTCCAATTCGTCATCGGCGGTCAGGAACTCCCAATCGAGGAAATCGCCGATCTCGCGTCCGTTGACGGAAAGAATCTCCGTCCCCGGGACGATCTCGAGTTCCTGGGCAATGCTGTCGGGAGCGACGCGAGCGACGCGAACCATGGATGGGCCAGAGACAAACGGGGAAAGGTGCGGCGGCGCGCATTCTTCCCCCGAAAAACCGAGGTCCGCCAGGGTGGGCGGACCTCAAGGAAGTTAGCAGTTCACGGCGCCGATATCAATGCGCCACATACACTTTCACGACTACCGCGAAGGCATCGCAGCCGGCTTGACAGGGGGGCAAAACGACGTGGCGGCGTCCCCCGAAGAGAGGACGCCGCCACCCATCACCTGCGACTGCCGTTCCGCCCTTCAGCTTCCGAGCGGTGCGTAGCGATAGGAGAGGATTCCCTCCCCTTCCACCTCGACGCGGAACGCCTTCGACTTCTTCGCCCCAACCGCGTCGACCGCCACGTCCTTCGTGGTCACCACGGTGCCGGCGGCGTCGAGGAACTCGATCTTGAGCGCATAGCTCTTGTCGGCATCGGTCGTATTCTCAATGGCGCCGCCGAGGGTGTGCCTGGTGCCGTCGTGCGCCCACAGATTGAACGTCACCTTGACCGGCGCCTCGGACATGCGCTTGAAGTACTTGAGCAGCGAGTCGTTGGCAGCAGCATACGCCTTCGCCTCGGGCGAGGTGGCCGGCTTCTTGGCCGCAGCGTCCTTCCGGAGCTTCGCCTCGTTCTGGTAATAGAGCGCCCAGAGCTGATAGTTGTCCGGGTTCTCGGGATCGACGGTGATCAGGCGACTGAGGATCGCCGGAATCTCGCTCCACTTCTCGAGCTTCTGCAGCGTGACGGCGTAGTTGAACAGCCCGTCGCGCGAGGCCACGTTCTTCTTGAGCCCTGCGCTGAACAGCGCGGCGGCATCGGCCGAGCGATCGGCGCGGGCCGCATTGACGCCGGCTTCGAAGAGCGCGCCGTCGGTGTACTTGTCAGGGTTGGCGATCATCTCGCCAAAGACCTTGTCGGCCGCGGCGCTGTTGCCACTGGCGATCTGCGCGCGCGCCAACGCCCCCTGAGCCTTGGCGTCGCCCGGGAACTCGGCCAGGTACTCCTGGAGGTACGCCGCGGCGTCGTTGAACTTGGCCGCCTTCGCCGCGCCCTCGAGGTTCTCGCCCTGCGACATCACCAGCTGGGCGATGTTGAGCATGACGTTCTTTCGCTCGTCGACCGTGGCGGTGTCACCCTTCATGAGGGCGGCCATCTTCTTGAACGACACGACCGCGGCGTCGAGCGAGTCCTTCGACTGCTGCACGTTGCCCAGGATGTTGTACGCAATGTACGACAGGCGGTAATCGTCATAGACCGACAGGCCACGGCGCACGAGCGCGGCGGCCGAGTCGGGCAGCTGCTGGTTGTAGACGTTGACCGCGGCGTTGACGAGCGGAGCGAAGATCCGGCGGCGTGACTCCTCCGTCTCGGATTTGCACGCGGCGTTGGCCGCCTCGACGATGTCGAACGCCGAGTCGGCCGCGGCGACGAGGTCGATCATCCCCTCAGGGTCGGTCGCGTATCCCACGCTCCCGCGCTTCACCGGGGCGAAACCGCTGTCCTTGTACTGCTCAGAGATCATCGCGAGCGCGCGCCCAAGCACGAAGGCACGACCCGTGGGGTTGGCGGCGATGATCTTGTCCTGATCCTTGGTCAGGAGCGTCACGGCTTGCAGCATCGCCTTGCGCTTGTCCTCGGGCTTCCCGATGGGGAGGTCGGCCTTCGTGAGGGCACTGGCGGCGTCTTTCACTTGATTCGGCTTCTTCTCGTCAATCTCGCAGGCGGCCTGCGCCGCGGCGGTCGCCGGGCGGAACGCGAGCGCGAGTGAGAGGGCCACCGAGAAGCGGAACAGGTTCATTCGAGATCTCCTTGCATGGTACGGCGCGCCCAGCGCGCCTGGTACGGCGCAATCCGCGCGCCTGGTGAGGCGCCATGAGGCGCGCCAACGTGAATCTTACACATTTTCAGCGGTCGCGTTCCGCCTCGGCCAGCGCCAGCGACGCGACGTCGCCGAGCGTCCGGCCGGTAGCCTGTGCCACCGCGCGTACATCGTCGAATTCCGGCTTTGCCCGGAAGCCCCCGTTAGGCAGGGTGGCCACCTTCACCCGCACCGCGTGGCCGAGCACGTCCACGACACGCCTCTCCCGCGGCAGGGCATGCCGCTCGACCACCGCGCGGCGGATGCCTAACGTGGTCGTGTGCGCGAACAGCAACGCTTCGATGCGCGCCACGTCGTCCTCGCGCACCAGGGCCTCGATGCGCGTCCCACCCCGCCCCTTCTTCATCTGCGTCGCGGTGAGCACGACGTCGAGCGCCCCCGCCCCGCGCACGATCTCGGCGCTCCCCGCCACGAGCTCGGGCGACATGTCGTCGACGTCCGTGGCCAGGAGCACCAGGCGCTCCACTCCGCCATCACCAACCGGGGCGTCGTCGGCCAAGGTGATGCGCAGCGCGTTGGCCCGTCCCAGGAGATCCTTGCTCCCCGCGCCATACCCGCTCCGACGGGGGATGTATCGGGACGGCGGTGCCCCGCTCGACAGCACCTTCACCAGGGCGGCACCAGTAGGAGTGACCAGCTCACCCGCCCCCTCGGGCCCCGGGCGCACCGCGTGCCCCTCGAGCAACCGGAGCGTGGCCGGGGCCGGAACCGGCAGGATCCCATGCGCAGCCTTCACGAAGCCGTCTCCCAGTGAGATCGTCCCACAACAAACGCGGGAGACCCCCAGTTCGCTCAACCCCCAGATGGCACCGACGACGTCGAGGATCGCATCGACCGCCCCCACCTCGTGCAGGTGTACCTCGTCGGCGCTCACGCCGTGGATTTCCCCCTCCTCCTCGGCGATGGCGGTGAAGGCCTGGCTGGCGAGGGCGCGCACCCTCGGCGGAATCGGCGCCTCGCCGACGAGGGTGCGGATCTCCTCGATGTGCCGCCCGTGTGGCTGCTCCGGGATGTCGAAATCGACCTTTTTGCAGGCGATCATTCCGCGTTGCACATCGGCGATGCGCACCCCGACGTCGGCCAGCCCCAAGCGCCCCGGGAGGGCCCGGAGCCACTCGGGATCGAGCCCGACGTGGATGAGCGCCCCCAGCGTCATGTCGCCGGAGATGCCGCTGAACGGTTCGAGGATCGCGATGGCCACGGGGGAAAAATACACTACCGGAAGGCGCTACGCCCGGTAGCTCGCCCCACTCCCCGTGTTGTAGACGACAACCTCGCTGTCCGCCGACAGGCGCCCGAGCCTAACCAGCTTGGCCGCCACGAAGAGCGCCGCGCCGCCCTCCGGGGCGGCGTCGATTCCAGTGTGGTGGGCGAGGCGCGCCGTGTAGTCGCGGATCTCCTCCTCGCTCGCGCTCTCGGCATCGCCTCCGCTGTCACGGAGCGTCTTGAGGACCAGCCGGTCGCCCAGCGGCCCAGGGACACGGAGACCGCTGGCGTACGTCCATGGATTCTCCCATGGCGTGGCCCGGTCGGCCCCCTCGGCGTGGGCGCGCACCAGCGGGGCGCACCCCGACGCCTGGGCCACGATCATCAGCGGCAAGCGAGCGCTGGCGTCGAGCCACCCCCACGCGCGCATCTCGTGGAAGGATTTCCACATCCCGATCACCCCCTCCCCGCCTCCGGTGGGATACACGATCGCATCCGGGAGGCGCCAGCCCAACTGCTCGGCGAGTTCCAGTCCCAGCGTCTTGTTCCCTTCGGCGCGGTACGGTTCGCGCAGCGTGGCGACGTTGAAGAAGCCGGTCTCCTGCGCGTACTGGACGCTCAGGCGCCCGCAGTCGCCGATATGCCCGTCGATGGTCACGAGGTCCACGCCCATCGCGCGAATGATGTCGAGGATCGGGCGGGGGGTGGTCTCGGGGGCGTAGATGCGGGCGGGGAGCTCTGCTGCCGCCGCGTAGGCTGCCAGCGCCGCTCCCGCGTTTCCGGCAGTCGGGACGACCAGCCCCGGAACGCCGCGCGCGCGCGCGCGGGTGACCGCGGCGCTCAGGCCGCGCGCCTTGAACGACGCCGTGGGATTCACGCCTTCGTCCTTGATCCACAGCCGGCGCACCCCCACCAACCGGGCCAGCGCGGGATACTCGGTCAAGGGGGTCAATCCCTCACCTAACGAGACGGGGACCTCGCCATCCGCCAGCGGCAAGGCCGGGGCGTAGCGCCACATGTCCCACCGCGGCAGGAGCGCGTCGCGCGTGGGCGCCGGGCCGTCGAAGACGGCGAGGAATGGTTGCCCGCACGAGGGGCAGAGTCCGACGGCGGCGTGCTGCGACTCGGGATGGCCGCACGCGGAACAGGCGAGGGTCCAGCTGGACATGATCGTGGGGATGAGATGGGGGTGAGCGAGGACGCTCGACTAGGACTGGTGCGGCACATCGAGGGGTGGCGGCGCCGGAGGAGCACTCGCCTCGGTGGCGCTGCCATCGGCGACGTCCGCACCCGCGGCACGGTCGCTCGCATCGGGCGGTGATTCCGTCGGCTGCAATGACTGCAGCAGTCGGGTCGCCGTCGTCAGGGAGAAGCCGGAAAGGGCGGCGATCGCCTCCGCGGGCGCCTCCCTGACCCCCTGCAACGAGCCGAATGCCTTCAACAGGACGCGGCGTCGCGATGGGCCGATTCCAGGAATGCGCAACAGCTCCGAGGTGAGCGTGCGCATCGAGCGACGGGCACGGTTGAACGTGACCGCGAAGCGATGCGCCTCGTCGCGCGCCTGCTGCAACGTGCGAAGGGCCGGCGACCGTCGCGAGAGCCGCAACGACTCGCTCCTGCCCAG
>DAIESF010000284.1 GCA_027346425.1 Gemmatimonadota bacterium
GGTCCGGAGTCATGCCGACGAACCAGACGTCGGCGTTGTCGTTCGTCGTCCCCGTCTTCCCCGCCACCGGGATGGAGGGCGGGACGAAGCGGCGGACCGCGGTCGCCGTCCCGCGATCGACAGCGTCGCGCATCATGTCGCGCACGATGAAGGCGACCTTGGGATCCAGCACCGGGGTTGGGGCAAGGGGATGCATCTGCCAGACGACCTTTCCGGCCTGGTCCTCGATCGTCGTGACGAATCGCGGCTCCACCCGGTTCCCGAGGTTGTCGAATGCCGCGAAGGCGCTGACCAGGTCGAGCGGTTGCACGACGGATGCACCGATGGCACTCGACGGGTAGGGGGCGATGAAGGACGAGATGCCTAACGATCTGGCCGTCGCGGTGACCGAGTCCATCCCCAGGCGCAGGGCAAGCTGGACGGCCACCGGGTTGCGCGAGCGGGCCAGCGCCTCGCGCATGGTGATCGCCCCCAGGTACTCGCCGTCGGCGTTCTCGGGGCGGTAGATCGTGCGGTTCGGGAGCGGGATGGCGAGCGCGGTGTCGGGGATGATGAGGTTGGCCGCGAGGCTCTCGGCGACCGCCGTCGCGTAGACGACCGGCTTGAATGCCGATCCAGGCTGGCGCATCGCGTTGACGGCACGGTTGTACGGCGACTCTGCGTAGTCGCGCCCCCCCACAAGAGCGCGCACGTCGCCCGAGAACGGGTCGAGGGCGATCACCGCTCCCTGCACGTAGTCGGTGCTCCCCTTCGGCTTGTTGGCATACGTCGGGTGCCGATACCCGGGACGCGACTCGAGTTCCGCCGTTCCCTCGCGCAATGCATCGTTGGCCGCGCGCTGGATGACCGGGTCGAGCGTGGTGTTGATGCGGAACCCGCCGTCGCCCACCTTGATCCCCGCCCGTTCGGCCTGGATGCGCACGACGTCGACGAAGTAGGGAGACGGCGCGGAGAGTCCCGCGTTAGGCGCCACCATCACCGGCTCGCGCCGCGCGGCGGCGGCCTGGGCTGCGGTGATGTAGCGCTGCGACGCCATCAGCGAGAGCACGAGGTCGCGACGCGCGCGCGCCCGGTCAGGATGACGGGAGGGATCGTAGATCGCCGGCCCCTTGGGGAGCGCGGCCAGCGTCGCCGCCTCGGCCAACGTGAGGCGCGCGGCCGGCTTGCCGAAGAAGTGCCGCGCCGCCGACTCGATACCGTAGTACCGCGAGCCGAAGTGGATGAAGTTGAGGTACGCCTCGAGGATCTGTTCCTTGGTGTAGTGCTTCTCCATCTCCCGCGCCGCCGCCTGCTCGCGCAGCTTCCGCATGGGACTGCGATCGGTGCGATCGATGATGTCGGGGTGCATGTTCCCGACCAGCTGCTGCGTGATGGTACTGGCGCCGCGTAGTCGCCCCCCGAGCGCATCCTTGAGGGCGCCGGCCACACCGACCAGGTCGACGCCGTCATGCTGGTAGAAGCGCTGGTCCTCGACGGCGACGAAGGCCTGCGGGACGAAGCGCGGGAGCGATCGGATCGAGACGACGGTGCGCCACTGGCGCCCGATTTCGCCGATGAGCGAGCCGTCGCGGGCATACACCTGCGACGACTGCGGCATGGCAACGATTCGCCACGCCTCGCCTGACGAGGCGGGAACCGGCTCCTGTCCCTGGACTGCGGCGCTCGCGATGACGAGCGCTGCCCCCCCGTGGAGCCACCACCCGCGCTGGCCACGCCACCCCGGTGACGTGCAGGCATCACGCATTCTGAGCGAGGCGAGGGGGGCAATCAGGGGCACGAGCGCAGCGTGGCGATGCGGGAGGCGGGACATGATGTGCGCAACGCAGATCACCGGTCGATCGAGACCAGACCGATTGAGGCCGGGAAGACACGCGCCGCGGGGACGTTGGCAAGGTAATACCCCTTCAGGGCGCCCAGTTTCGCACGAACCGTCGCCGAGCCGTCGCCGTCGCGCCGCGACCCATGTCACCATCGCGCGGCTCTGGAAGGCACGGGGCACGTGCAACGTTGCTGTCCGGCGGTGGTGGCGCCAGCTTTCGTGCATGCCGCGAACCGTCACCATCGCCACCACCCAGCTGCACCCGCGAAAGGGCGACTACGCCGGGAACCTCGCGCGACTCGGCGAACTCCTGGCCCAGCTCACCGGCTCGGAGGCTCCTCCGCAGGTGATCCACCTCCCCGAGACCGCCCTGTCCGGCTACTTCGTCGAGGGGGGAGTGCGCGACGTCGCGGTGACGGCGGGGACACTCGCCGCTGACCTCGACCGTGCCTACCGCGAGGGCGTGCGGGGATCGGCGCTGCGCCCGGTGGACGTGATCGCCGGCTTTTACGAGCGCTGGCGCGGGACGCTCTACAACGCCGCAGCATACGTGCGACTGGGCGAGGGCGCCCCGCGCGTGCTGCACGTGCATCGGAAGGCGTTCCTCCCGACCTACGGGCTGTTCGACGAGGAGCGCTTCGTCGAGCGCGGGCACGACATTCGGGCCTTCGACACGCCGTGGGGGCGCGCGGCGATGCTCATCTGCGAGGATGCCTGGCACTCGTTGTCCGGGGCGATCGCCGCGCTGGACGACGCCGAGGTGATCTTCGTGTCGTCGGCGGCGCCGGCGCGCGGCATTCACCCGCGCGATGATGGACTCCCCGGACCGGCGACGGTGGAGCGGTGGGAGCGTTTGATCCGCGAGATTGCCGACGAGCACGGGGTCTTCGTCTCGCTCGCCAACCTGGTGGGAAGCGAGGGGGGAAAGGTCTTCGCGGGGTGCTCGGCGGTGATGGGGCCGCACGGTGACCTGCGCGCCCGCGGCCCCGAGTGGGAGGAGGCGGCGCTCCTGACGACACTCGACCTGGGTGACATCGGTCGTGCCCGGGCCGACGCTCCGCTCCTCGCCGACCTGCGGACGGCGATGCCGCACCTCCAGCGCTCGCTGGACCGAGCGGAGCGCGGCGAGCGGGTGCAGGGAGCGATGTACGATGCCGAGGAGCGCGAATCGAAGATGCCATCGCCCGCACCCGCCGCGCGTCATCAATCCCTTGCCATCC
>DAIESF010000431.1 GCA_027346425.1 Gemmatimonadota bacterium
CAATCCGAACAATCCGACCGGGACGCTGCACGGGATCGGCGACCTCACGCACTTCGCAGGGCAGGTGAACAAGCGATCCCCCGAGAGCTACCTCCTGATCGACGAGGCGTACTTCGAGTACGTGGACGACCCCACGTACGGGACGGCGATCCCGCTGGCCGTCCAGAACCCGCGCGTCATCGTCAGCCGCACCTTCTCCAAGGTCTACGGGATGGCCGGAATGCGCGCCGGCTATGCCATTGGCCACCCGGAGACGATTCGCCGACTGCAGCCGTGGCGCACGCCGAGCGGGGTGAATGTCTTCGCCGCCGCCGCCGCGCTCTCGTCGCTCGAACTCCCCGACCACGTCGCCCGCCAGCGCGTCCTCAACACGCAGGCGCGCACCTTCGCCATGAACGCGATGACGGAACTCGGCTACACGGTCGTTCCGTCGCAGACCAACTTCTTCCTCACCGACATCAGGCGGGACCCGCGCGACTTCCAGCGCGAGATGCGCGCTCGCGGGGTCGCGGTGGGTCGCTACTTCGCCCCTCTCAAGACCCACGCCCGCATCTCCATCGGGAAGATGGAGGAGATGGAGAAGGCGATGGCGATCGCCGCCACCGTGCTCAAGCGCGGCTGACCTAACGACGGACCAGGCTCATGGCTTCCACCATCCAGCACGATCAGGCCGCCCCCGCGGGGGGCGAAGACGACGCGACGCCCTTCGTGCACCACTTCATCAACGGGGTGCGTCACCTCCCCGGCGTCGACCGGTGGGGCGAGGTGTGCAACCCGTCCACCGGGGCCCAGGTCGCGGCGGTCCCCTTCGCCTCGGTGGCCGATGTCGACGCCGCCGTCCACGACGCACGACGGGCCTTCGCCGAGTGGAGCCAGTGGTCGGCGCTCAAACGTGCGCGCGTCATGTTCCGCTTCAAGGAGCTCGTCGAGGCCCATATCGACGAGCTGGCGCGCCTCATCTCCAGCGAGCACGGGAAGGTCCTCCTCGACGCCAAGGGAGAGGTGCAACGCGGGCTCGAGGTCGTCGAGTTCTGCTGCGGGATTCCTCACCTCATGAAGGGTGAGTACTCCGACTCGGTGGCCACGGTAATCGACTCGTATTCGTTGCGCCAGCCGGTGGGCGTCGCGGTCGGGATCACGCCGTTCAACTTCCCGATCATGGTCCCACTGTGGATGCTGGCCCCGGCCATCGCCTGCGGGAACGCCTTCATCCTGAAGCCGTCGGAGAAGGACCCGTCGCCCGCGGTACGGCTGGCGGAACTCCTGGTCGAAGCGGGGGCCCCGCCAGGGGTGCTCAACGTTCTTCACGGCGACAAGGTGGCGGTCGAGGCGCTCATCACGCACCCGCAGGTCGACGCCGTCTCCTTCGTGGGCTCCACCCCAATCGCGCGCAGCATCTACGCCACCGCCGCGGCGCACGACAAGCGCGTGCAGGCGATGGGGGGGGCCAAGAATCACCTGGTCGTCATGCCCGACGCCGACCTCGACCAAGCGGCCGACGCGCTGATCGGCGCCGCCTACGGCTCGGCGGGGGAGCGGTGCATGGCGATTTCCGTCGCCGTCCCGGTGGGCGACGCGACAGCGGACGCCCTCGTCGCGCGCCTTGCCGCGCGCGTTCGCGCCCTCCGCATCGGCCCCTCGCTCGCCGAGGGGATGGACATGGGGCCGTTGGTCACCGCCGCCCACTACGACCGCGTCAAGGGCTACATCGACCTCGGCGTGGATGAGGGGGCGCAACTGGTGGTGGATGGTCGGGACTTCCACAGCGATGCCGCCGGGAGCGAGCACGGCTTCTTCATGGGGGGCTCGCTCTTCGACCACGTGACGACGTCGATGCGGATCTACCAGGAGGAGATTTTCGGTCCCGTCCTGTGCGTCGTCCGCGCCGCCACCTTCGAGGAGGCGTTAGGCATGGCCAACGCCCACGAATTCGGCAACGGTGTCTCGATCTACACCCGCGACGGCGATGCCGCCCGCGAGTTCGTGAGCCGGGTGCAAGTGGGGATGGTCGGCGTCAATGTCCCCATCCCGGTTCCCCTCGCCTTCTACTCCTTCGGCGGGTGGAAGGCCTCGGCCTTCGGCGACCACAACCAGCACGGGATGGACGGCGTCCGGTTCTACACGAGGGTCAAGACGGTGACGCAGCGGTGGCCGAAGGGGGTGCGGGAGGGGAGTGACTTCGTGATGCCGACGCTCAAGTAGAAGACGAGAAGACGAGAAGACGAGAAGACGAGAGGACGAGAGGACGAGGGTCGACTTCGCCAGTGCGGCGCCCAACTTCTCGTCTTCTCGTCTTCTCGTCGTCTCGTCTTCTCGATTCTACCGTCGCGGCGGGCGCGCCAGTTGACCACGCAGTTCCGTTACGGCGCGCCACGCTTGGTCAATGGCGGCATCCGTATACGCGTATGCCGCCGAGTCGGAGTTGGCGATGGCGATGTTCCCCACCGGACGCCGCCCGATCTCACATGGGGATTCGCCGGGTTGCCACTGGGGGTCCCACAGCGAGTTGTATTCGTAGGCGTAGCCGTGCGACCACCGGTTGACGGTAATCGCGGCGATGTCGCGGGCGGGGTCGAAGCCGCCGGGGCCGAGCATGCGGGCCAGTTGGTTGCGCACGTGCTGCTCGTACGTGGCGTACGCCGTGCCTAACAATTCGCCGCGCCCGACCCGTTGCTGCTCGCGGGCGGCAAGGCCGGGCTTGCACGGGGTCCGGTGCATGGTGAGGACCACCGGCTCGCTCGACGCCTGCGCGTACCGGTATCCCCCCATGCTTACCGGGAAGTCCATCGACGTGTCGTAGAAGTAAGCGCCCGGGGCGAAGATCGACCCCACCTTCAGCTTTTCCAACGCCTTCCAGTTGCGCAGGGCGACGTTGGTGTACACCAACGGCACCTTCACCCCGTACCGGAGCGCGGCCTTCTGGTCGGCATCGATTTCGGGGACGACGTAGGGGATGATCCCGTTCCAGCACGCCATGATGCAACGCGGGGCATGCACCTTCTCGGCCTTCCCGTCGCGCACATAGGTCACTTCGACGCCAGTGGCGACGTTGCGCGCGTTGACCACTGTGGAGTTGAGTCGCAGGCACACGTGCTGCGAGGGGCGGTCGAGCGCGGCGTAGTTCACCCGCGCCCCCACGACGTCGAACATCGTGCGCCCCGGGATGCTTCCCGGGACGAGCGCGCGCACGAGGAGGCGGGCGATGGAGGCGTTGCCGTCGGGGAAGTGGAAGATGTACGGCTCGTCGCTCCCATGCAGGATCGCCGAGCGTCCCATCCCCGGGGCCGGGGAGTCGTCGAGCCCCAACCCGGCAAAGCCGGGGAGGTCGAGCATCACGCAGTCTCCCGCGGGGACAGCGTCGATCCCGACCCCGAACAGGTCGTGCGTGAAGGTCTGGAAGTACGGCAGCGCCTCCGGAGTGAGGCGAACATGGCGCGTGAGGTAGTCGGCGTAGCTGGTCCGGGCCAGGAGCGCCTTCTTCTCGGCGATGCTGCGCCCGGTCAGGAAATCGGCGCGCGAGACGTACAGACGGGCGATCTCCTTCTTCACCAGGTCGGACATCGGCGTCCGGGCGAGGTAGGCCGTGATCGGCTCGTCCTCGTTATGCATCACCAGCGCGTCGCGGCCGAACGTCTCCGCGTCGAAAAACACCCCGTCGCCCAGTTGGTGGCGCTCGAAGTACTCCTGGTCGTAGAGCTTGTAGAACGCCTGGACGTCGATCCCGAGGTCGCGCAGGAGCTGCTGGGCGACCCGGGAGTAGCGCGACGGAGTGTCGATCGACTGGGTCCCGGCGTAGCTGATCAGCGGCTTGCCGTCGACCGTGAACTCGTTGCGCCTGGCGTGCCCGCCGAAGTCGTCGTGGTTGTCGAGCACCAGGATCCGCGCCCGCGTCCCGGCCTGCTGCCGGTAGAAGTGCGCCGCGCTCAGCCCCGAAATCCCGGCGCCGACGATGATGAGGTCGTACGTCTCCTTCAGCTCCGTCGGTGTGCTCCACTCCGGAGGCGCCATCCCGTCGCGCAACCGGTGGGCGTTCTCGAAGGCCCCATCGTGCGAGCCACGCAACCCGGTCCTGGCCGGGGGATAGTCATCGGCCGGCGCCGACGCGTCGAGTATCCCGTGCCGCAGCAGCTCCGACGGCGTCAACGCGCCTAACGCCCCAATCCCGACCGCCAGCCCGTTGAGGAAGTCCCGTCGTGCGATCGGTCGGTCCATCCCCAGGTCGCGGTCGCCCGCCGAGTCCGCGCCGCAGCCGCCTGGCGTGATTCCGTCCCCTCCACTCATTGCACGCGCCTCCCCCTCGGTTGATAGCGCCCGCCGGTCGTCCCGTCTCCCCCTCAGGCCTACTTCAGCCGCCCGTACTTGCGCATTGCCGCGAGCATGCGATCCACCGGCATGGCGTACACGCGCAGGTCGTTCGCCCCGGTCGTCGTCTCCGCCGCCAGGAGCGCGTTCGTGATGGCCGCCTCCGTCGCCTGTGCCGTGGCCACGAAGAGGGGGGAGATGCGGTCGTTGGTGAGCATCGAGACGGTCGTTGCGCGCTCCGACGACCAGGTCCCGGGGTTGGCGGTGGAGAAGGCGATGAAGATGTCGCCCGAACCGTTTCCGCCGAATCCTCCCTGTCGCCCGATCCCTAACGAGACGCGGGTCGCGATCCGCTTGAGTTGGTGCGGGAGGAGCGGGGCGTCGGTGGCCACGACGACGATGATCGACCCCTGCTCCGGGCGGCTCTCCTCGCGGTCGGGGACGTCGGTGCACCGGCGCCGAACGCCGGCGTCGTCGATCGGGACGTTGCCACTGACGGCGTAGCAGGAGGCGAGGTCGGGAATCTCCTCCCCTACCGGCACCCCGGCGATGCGCAGATCCTTCCGCGCCCCGTAGTTGCATTGCACGAGGACGCCCACCGTGTACCCTCCCTGCGACGCCGGGAGGACCCGCGACGACGTTCCGATCCCCCCCTTGAAGCCATGGCACGTCATCCCGGTCCCGCCACCGACCACGCCTTCCTTCGGCAGCCCGCCCGTCGCGTTGTCGAGCGCGGCGAGGACGTGCTCCTCCTTCACGTGAAAGCCGTTGATGTCGTTCAACCCGCCGTCATACGTCTCGGCGACGACCGGGAGCCACCACGGCTGCAACACGTTCTGCTGGTTCACTTCCCACTTGATGATCGCGTCGCGCACCCCCCCCACGCTGTGCGTGTTGGTGATCGCCACTGGCCCCTCGAGGTAGCCACTCTCCTGCACCCACGTCGTCCCGGTCATCTCGCCGTTGCCGTTGAGCGTGAACCAGGCGGCGAAGACGGGGTCGTGGTTCGCCTTGCCGCGAGGATGCACCACCGTGACGCCGGTCCGCACCGGCCCCTTTCCCACGACCAGCTTCCCGCTCCCGCTGATCAGCGTCGTATGCCCCACCTCCACCCCCTTCACATCGGTGATGGCGTCGAGCGGGCCGGGGGTGCCGCCGATCGGGAGGTTGAGGTCGCGCTCCCGCGGCTTTCCCTGTGCCCCCAGGGCGACAGGGATGGCGCAGGCGAGGAGCAGCGCGAGCGGGCGCGGGCTCCGGCGCCCTCGACGCGTTGCAGGTGACGGAGTGCGTTCGGTCATGGCGGGCCTGGAAATGAGTTCGCCGGGGAATCTCGTCCCCGGCGACTCACCCCGCCAGATCGGCGCACGACGCTAGGCCAGGCGATCGAGCGCCTTGCCGAGCTTGTCCACGAGTTCGTCGATGTGGGACTTCTCGATGATCAGTGGCGGCGAGAGGGCGATGATGTCGGCGGTGGTGCGGATGAGCAGGCCGTTGTGGAAGCAGTCCACGTGGCAGTCCATCGCCCGCGCCCCCACCGCGCCGGGGCGCGACTCGAGCTCGATCCCGGCCACGAGGCCGAGGTTGCGGATGTCGATCACGTGGGGGCGCCCGCGCAGCGAGTGGATCGCCTCCTGCCAGTAGTGCGCCAGCCCCGCGGCGCGCTCGAAGAGTCCCTCTTCCTTGTACACATCGAGCGTCGCCAGCCCCGCCGCGCACGCCAGCGGGTGACCGGAATAGGTGTAGCCGTGGAAGAACTCGATCCCCGCCTGCGAGGCATTCACCACGCTATCGTAGATCCCGTGCCGCACGAAGACCGCCCCCATCGGGACGTTCCCGTTGGTGATCCCCTTGGCGACGGTCATCAGGTCCGGGAGTACCCCGAAGTGGTCGGCGGCGAACGGCGCCCCTAATCGCCCGAAGCCTGTGATGACCTCGTCGAAGATGAGGAGGATCCCGTGTGTGTCGCAGATCGCGCGAAGCCGCTCGAGGTAGCCGACCGGCGGGATGAGGACTCCGGTGGAGCCGGCGACGGGCTCGACGATGACGGCCGAGATCGTGTCGCCGCCATGCTGTGCCGCGAGCGCCTCCAGCGCATCGGCCAGGTCGGCCCCATGCGCCGGCTGTCCCTTGCTGAAGACGTTGCCGGCGATCCCGTGGGTGTGCGGGAGGTGGTCGACGTTAGGCAGGAGGTGGTTGAGGTAGGCCTGCCGGTTCGCCGGGATCCCGCCCACGGAGATCCCGCCGAAGCCCACGCCATGGTAGCCGCGTTGCCGTCCGACGAAGCGCGTGCGCCGCGTGTCGCCACGCGACTTGTGGTAGGCGATGGCGATCTTGAGCGCCGAGTCGACTGCCTCCGACCCCGAGTTGGTGAAGAAGACGTGGTCGAGGTCTCCGGGGGTGATCTTGGACAGTCGCGACGCCAGTTCGAACTGGTACGGGTGCCCCATGTTGAAGCCGGGCGCGTAGTCGAGCGTGGCGGCGCTCTGCGCGATCGCCTCGACGATCCGGTCGCGCGCGTGTCCCGCGTTCACGCACCAGAGCCCCGCCGTCCCGTCGAGGATCGAATTGCCATCGACGTCCTTGTAGTACATCCCCTTGGCGGAGGCCAGGAGACGGGGAGCCTTCTTGAACGCCTTGTTGGCGGTGAAGGGCATCCACAGTTGTTCGAGCGAGAGGGCGGTGGGGGCGGACATGGTCGTAGAGTCGGGAGTCGGGAGTCGGGAGACGAAGTAAGGTGGCGCGCGGGGGCGGGGGCGTCTACCGTCTGGCCATCTGGCGGACAGGGCGGACGGATCATCTGCTAGTATTCTCTCATGACGCAGGCGACTTCGACTGGGCGGGAGGCGGTCGTTCGCCGGGGGCAGCTCCTGACCTGGGGGACGATCGGCTACAACGCGCTCGAGGCGGTCCTTTCCATCGGGGCGGGGGTCGCCGCGGGGTCGGTAGCGCTGGTGGGGTTCGGCTTCGACAGCGTCCTCGAGCTGACCAGCAGCGTCGCCGCGCTCTGGCGGCTGGGGGCCGATGCGTCCGCGCACCGGCGCGAGCACACCGAGCGGCACGCGCTCCGCATCATCGGCGTCTGCTTCCTCGTCCTCGCCGTCTATATCGGCATCGACGCGGCACGCTCGCTGATCGCGCGCTCGGCGCCTGACGAGAGCGCGATCGGGATCGCCATCGCTGCCGCCTCACTGATCGTCATGCCGCTCCTCGCCCGCGCCAAGCGCAGGGTCGCCGGCCAGCTTGGGAGCCAAGCCATAGCCGCCGAGGCGAGACAAACTGAATTGTGCACCTGGCTGTCGGCCATCCTGCTGGGCGGCTTGGCGCTCAACGCGCTACTCGGGTGGTGGTGGGCCGACCCTGTGGCGGCGCTCGCCATGGTCCCCATCATCGCCCTCGAGGGACGCCGCGCTCTTGGCGGCGAAACCCCCTGCAGCGACAACTGCCACGTCGCATAGACGCCACGCCGCGCGACGCTGGCCAATCCGGAACGCCGCCGGCACTTTCTCGTCTTCTCGTCTTCTCGT
>DAIESF010000445.1 GCA_027346425.1 Gemmatimonadota bacterium
CACGTCCCGCTCATCGGCGAGGGGTGGGACTTCGGCGAGGTGGCTGGCGGCGCGCGGTTCGTGCAGGCGTCGCAGCGCTCGTTAGGTGGGAGCGGGATCGCCACCTTCAGCGACCGCGCGCGCGACGCGCTGCGCGGTGGCGGCTGCTGCGACGGCGGCGAGGCGCTCGTGGCCAACCAGGGGCTGCTGAACGGGCTGCACTACGCACCGAATGCCGCCAATACGGGGCGCGACCGGCGCGCCGAACTGCTCCGTGCCGCCGACATGGCGCGCATCGGGCTCGCGGGGACGCTCGCGCGTTACGAGATGACCGGCGCCGATGGTATCCGGCGCCCGCTGGCGCGCTTCGACTATGCCGGCCAACCCGCAGGCTACGCGCAGGAGCCGGGCGAAGTCGTGAACTACGTGGAGAACCACGACAACCTCACGCTCTTCGACCTGCAGGCCCTGCGCCTCCCGCGTGGCACCACGCGCGAGCAACGCGCCCGCAGCCAGGTGATGGGGATCGCCTTCGTCGCGCTGAGCCAGGGGATCGCCTACCTGCACGCGGGGATCGAGATTCTCCGCTCCAAGTCGCTCGACCGCGACAGCTTCGACTCCGGCGACTGGTTCAACCGGCTCGACTGGAGCTACACCACGAACGGCTTCGGCGCCGGGCTCCCGCCCGCGCATCGCAACCGGGACGACTGGCCGGTGATGCGCCCCGTCCTTGCCGACACGGGCATCGCCCCCACGGCGGCGGAGATTCGCTGGACGCGTGACGCCGCGTTCGACCTCCTGCGCATCCGGTCGAGCAGCACGCTCTTCCGCTTGCGTTCAGCGGCCGACGTGCGCGCGCGCCTGCACTTCCGCAACGTGGGTCCGGCGCAGGATCCCGTGGTCATCGTCGGCCACCTGAACGGCGCGGGATACGCGGCCGCTCGCTACCGCGAGGTGCTCTATTTCCTGAACGTCGCCGGCGAGCAACGGACGCTCGTCATCCCCGAGGAGGCGGGGAAGGCGTACGTGCTGCATCCGGTGCACCGGGCACCCACCGCGGCCGACCGCACGGCGGCGGCGGCGCGCGTGGAGATGGCAACCGGCCGGTTCACGATCCCGGCGCGGACGGCGGTGGTGTTCGTCGTGGAGTGAGCGCGCTGTCAGGGGTTGTACGATGCCGAAACCGCGATCGCCGAGCGACGTTGAGCGCTCGGAGGAAACGATGACCGACACTGTGGACCCCTCGAACGCCACCTCGATGACCGACCTGGTCCCCTTGCTGGCGCCGCGCACGATCGCCGTCATCGGCGCATCGCGCCGCGCGGGCAACATGGGGCAGCAGGTCCTGTCGAACCTGATCGACTATGGATTCACCGGGACGGTGTATCCCGTGAATCCGCACGCCCCCTCGATCCGCTCGGTGCACGCCTATCGTGCCATCGGCGACGTGCCGGAGCCGGTGGATGTGGCGGTGATCGTGGTGCCGCGGGATCACGCGCTGGAGGCGGCGCAAGCCTGCGGCGAGGCCGGGGTGAAGGGGCTCATCGTGATCACAGCCGGCTTTCGCGAGGTTGGCGGGGAGGGGGTGGCGCTCGAGCATCGGCTGATGGAGATCGTGCGCCGTCACGGCATGCGGATGATCGGCCCCAACTGCATGGGGGTCATCAACGCCGATCCGGCCGTCTCGATGAACGCCACCTTCGCGCCGACGATGCCCCCCTTCGGGCACTCGGCCTTCGTGTCGCAGTCGGGGGCGCTGGGGCTTAGCGTGCTCGACTATGCGCGCGAGTACGGCATAGGCATCTCGCAGTTTGTCTCGATCGGCAACAGTCCCGATGTCACCAGCACCGACCTGCTCGAGCGGTGGGAAACGGACCCGGCGGTGAAGGTGATCCTGATGTACGTCGAGAACTTCGGCGATCCGCGCCGCTTCCTCGAGACGGCGTCGCGCATCACGAAGCACAAGCCGATCATCGTCGTGAAGTCGGGGCGCTCACGCGCCGGTGCCCGTGCGGCCTCGTCGCACACCGGCGCGCTCGCGGCGAGCGACACGGCGGTGGATGCCATGCTGGCGCAGGCCGGCGTGCTGCGGGCGAGCTCGGTCGAGGACCTCTTCGACATGGCGATGGGCTTCGGGGTCGTGGCGCGCCCCCGGTCGCGGCGCACGGCGGTGCTCACCAACGCCGGGGGCCCGGGGATCCTCGCCGCCGACGCGATGGAAACCCAGGGGCTGGAGCTCGTGGACCTGAGCCCCGCCACGGTCGAGGCGCTCCGCCCGCTCTTCCCCCCCGAAGCCTCGATCCGCAATCCGCTCGACATGATCGCCTCGGCCACGCCGGCGGGATACAAGGCGGCGCTCACTGCCTTCCTTGCCGATCCGCACATCGACGCGGTGGTCCCGATCTTCGTCCCGCCATTCGGCGTTAGGCAGGAAGATGTGGCCGAGGCGATCGTGAGCGCCGCCGAGACGCGCCCGGACAAGCCGATGCTCGCCGTGCTGATGGGGCTCAAGGGGCTCCCGCAGGGGCGCGCCGAACTGCACGAGGCGGGGATCCCCGCGTACATCTTCCCCGAGAGCGCGGCCCGCGCACTCAACGCGCTCAACCGCCAGCGCGAGTGGGAGGAACGGGTCGCGGCGAGCGCGACCCCTCGCGACGTGGACCGTGACGGCGCCACCGCGATTATCGCCGGGGCACGCGCCGCCGGGCGCGAGCACCTTACGCAAGTGGAGTCGATCGCCCTGCTCCGCGCCTACGGCGTGCCGGTGGCCGAGGTGCGATACGTCGCCGAGGGCGATGGAGCGGAGCTCGAGGCGGCAGCGGCCGCCGTCGGGTACCCGCTCGTCATGAAGCTCTCGAGCGCCGACATCACCCACAAGACCGACGTCGGCGGCGTGCACGTCAGCATCGAGGACGTGGACGAATTGCACCGCGCGCACGAGCAGATGATGGAGCGCGTGCGTGCCGCGGCTCCCACCGCTCGCGTCGACGGCGTCGTGCTGCAGCGCATGGTGCAGGGCGGGCGCGAGACGATCGCCGGCATCACCCGCGATCCGCGCTTCGGCGCGCTCCTGATGTTCGGGCTCGGCGGGATCTTCGTGGAGGCGCTGCAGGACGTGATCTTCCGCGTGGCGCCGGTGGACGACGCGCAGGCACTCGACATGGTGCGCGGCATCCGTGGCACCCGAGTGCTCCAGGGGCTGCGCGGCGAGCCCCCCGTGAGTGAGCCGGCGATTGTCGATGCCTTGTGCCGGCTCGGGCAGCTCGCGGCGGACTTTCCCGACATCGCGGAACTCGACGTCAATCCACTGCTCGCCTTCCCGCACGGCGTGGTGGCGGTGGATGCACGGGTGCTGCTGCAGCTGTCGGGCGCGTAACCAGCGCTCCCGACTCAGGATGCCCGCCGGTTCGCCGATCAGGCGTCACTCGATGCGCACCGCCCGCCGCCGCGCCGACACCAGCAACCCGATCCCCACCGCGTTCGCCCCCACGATCACGAGCGTGATCTTGAGCGCGAACCCCGCCACGCTCGTCACGTCGATGATCGGGAAGATCGAGAGCGTGAGGTAGAGCACCGTCATCGCCAGCCCCGACATGGACAGCGCCCGGAGCCAGAGTGGCGGGCGCTGGGCGAGCCCGCGAAGCCCGAAGAGCGGGATCGCGAACATGACGAGATACGTGAGCGCGTAGAACATCCCGCTCGCGTTGAACAGGAGCTGGAACGCCTCGGCCTGCCCCACGCCGACGAGGCTCAGGAGCGAGAAGAGGAAGGAGCACACCCCGACCAGGGCGATCGAGTTGACCGGCGTGCGGTACTTCGCATGCAGGCGGCTGAACCACTCGGGGAGGAGGCGGTCCCACCCGGCGACCATCGGGAGCCGCGCGACGGCGGTGAAGCTCACACTCACCTGCGCCACGCGCATCGCCAGCGTCATCAGGATCGCCAGCGTCACGATCTGACTGGCGATGCCGAAGGGGGCGAAGCCGATGCGCAGCACTTGCGGCAGCGGCCCCACGAGGTCGATCTGGTCGGCAGGGACGAGCGCGACGACGGTGCTGGTGCCAAGCACGAACATCAACGCGATGACTGGGGCGGCGATGAGGACCGATCGCCCCACCGCCCGCGACGGCGCCCGCGTCTCGCCGGCGAGGATCGCCACGTACTCGAACCCGCTCAGCGCCCCCATCCCCATCTTGCCGAGGATGTTGAGGTTGTACGCCGTGAAATCGGGGACGCGCGTGCGCAGCGGATGGTACTCCTGCAGGTTGCCGGTGAGGAGGGCGAGGACGGGGAGCAGGAGGAGGACGCCGAAGATGATGAGCATCATCACCCCGCCCGCGTTATGCACCCACTTGCCGATCGAGAGCCCGATGGTCGACATGACGACCATGAGCGACAGGATGATCCCCGAGGCCAGCGGGACGAACCAGTTGCTCGTGGTCATCCAGGCGGCGCGCGGCCCCAGCGCGTACGAGAGGTACGACGCCGTCTGCAGCCCGATCTGCGAGGTGTACAGCATCACGTAGAGCCAGAGGTTCCACGCGACCAGGAAGCCGATGGTCCCGTTGAAGCCGAGCTTGGCCCACTGGTACAACCCACCCTCGAGCGGCATCAGGCGGTTGAGGTACATCACCACCGCGGCCGAAGGGAGATAGAAGAGGACGAGGGCGAGACACCACAGCACGACGTGCTGGGGGCCGAGCTTGCCGGCAACGCCGATCCACGCCAGTCCAACGATGAAGAGGATCTGGGTGAGCGCGAGGTCGCGTACGCCGAGCGCCTTGGTGAGCGAGGCGCTGTGGGCCTCGACGCTGGCTTCGGCTCGCGCGAGCTCGCCGTCGGGCGAGGGGCCTCGGTCGGAGGAGGAGTCAGTCGTCATGCGCCTCGCTCACCGAGCAGCGTCCAGCAACGGGCCCACGCCGCCACTCCCTCGCGCAGGCGGTGCAGGCGGAAGAATTCGTTAGGCGCATGGAAATCCTCGTCGGCAGTGGAGAAGGAGAAGAAGACGGTGTCGAGCCCCATGTGGCGCTGGAAGAGCTCGGCCATCGGCAGCGTCCCCCCCATGCGCACGGTCAGCGGCCGCACGCCGTAGGTGTCCTGCAGCGCCGCGCTCGCCGCGCGCAGCGCGAAGTGGTCGCCCCTGATGTGCGCCGGTCGCGCGCCGTGGTCGGCGAGCCGCACGTCGAGTCGCGTCGCCGGCGGCCGATGCGACTCGAGGTGGCGCCCCACCATCGCCGCGATCTCCGCCGGATCCTGGTCGGGGACCAGGCGACAGGTGATCTTGGCGTGCGCCTCGTGCGGGATCACCGTCTTCCGCCCTGCCCCCTGGTAGCCCCCCCACATCCCGTTCACCTCGAGCGTGGGGCGCGTCCACTGGCGCTCGAGCGTCGAGTATCCGGGCTCGCCAAACAGCGCATCGGCACCACCGACCTGTGCGCGGTAGGCACTCTCGTCGAAGGGGAGCGCGGCCAGCTCGGCGCGCTCCTCGGCGTCGAGCTCGCGCACCGCGTCGTAGAAGCCGGCCACGGCGACGCGACCGTTGGCGTCGTGCAGCGACGCGACGAGCCGCGCCATTGCGTGCAGCGGATTCACGACCGCTCCACCGTGCCGCCCCGAGTGCAAGTCCTTGCCGGCACCCGTCAGGGTGAACTCCAGCGATGTGAGCCCGCGGCTCGACACCGTGAGCGACGGTTCGTCGACCCGCCACATGGCGCCGTCGGCCGAGAGCACGACCTCAGCTGCAAGGAGCGCCGTGTGTTCACGGATGAACGCCTCCAGGCTGGGGCTCCCGATCTCCTCTTCTCCCTCGAAGAGGAACTTCACGTTGAGCGGCAGTGCACCGTCGCTGCGAAAGAAGGCCTCGGCGACCTTGATCGGGATCAGCATCGGCGCCTTGTCGTCGGAGACCCCTCGTGCGTACAACCGCCCGTCGCGCACGTTAGGCGCGAAGGGGGGAGTCACCCACTCCTCCAGCGGGTCGGCGGGCTGCACATCGTAATGACCGTACACGAGCACCGTCGGCCGCTCGGGGGCACCGAGCCATTCTCCGTAGATCACGGGATTC
>DAIESF010000449.1 GCA_027346425.1 Gemmatimonadota bacterium
ATACTGGAAATCCGTCAGGTGCAGGAGCGGCGCAAGGATCGGCAGGGCCAGCACCACCGCCACCCCAAACACCGCCGTGTAGGCGATCGACGAGGCAACCTCCTCCTTGTTGGCGCCGTTCACCGCCGCCACGGCGACAATCGCCGAGTTGCCGCAGATCGCGTTGCCACTGGCGACCAGGAGGGCGTGCGCGTGACTCAACCCCACGGCGCGCCCCACCACCACGCCAACCGCGATCGCCGCCGCCACCGCGAAGATGATCCCCGCCAGCAACGGCGCCCCGGCGGTGGCAAAGGTCCGCAGGTTCGTCGTGAGCCCCAGCAGGACGATCGCCCACTCCAGGACCTGCTTCCCCGTGAACAGGATCCCCCCCTGGAATCGCGGGGTCGGCACCCAGAGCGCCCGCACGACCACCCCGCCCACCAGCGAGAGGACGATGGCATCAGGCGCTGCGCGCCCGAGCAACGGGTGGAGCAGCGCCGCGAGCGCCACGCCCAACGCCGTCAGCGTCACCGTGAGCGCCACGCCAGGGGCGATGTGTTGGAGGGGAGCGAGCCATCCGCCGGCCTCGCGCGTGGTCAGATCGGGGGTCCGTGAACTCATGCCGGAAAAGAGCGACGCAACTGCTGCAATTTCAACGGGCTCTTCCATTAATCCGCGTCAACCTACCCCCGACAACACGGCTCGGGCCGCTTGCAAAGCTCCCCGAATCATCGCTTCATCTCTCGCTCAACATTCCCCCCGAGGGATCCCATGTCGACGCGTCGCGAATTCCTGCATCAGGGCACCACCGGTGCCGCCCTCCTCGGCACCCTGGCGCTCCCGATGGACCTCCTCCCCTCCGCGCGATCAGCACCTAACGAGTACCTCGCATCCCAGGAGAGCTGGAATCTCAGCTGGCCCTCCCGCATCACCGGGAAGCACAAGGCGCTCTTCGACGTTGCCGAGGTGGAGAGCGGCTTCGGCGTCTGGCGCGCGTCGGCGTGGGCCGGGCAGTACTCCCAGCTGTTGAAAGTGCCCCCCGCTCAGCTCTCCCCCGTCATCGTGCTGCGGCACAACGCGATCATCCTCGCCATGCAGCAGTCGTTCTGGGACAAGCACGGGGTCGGGAAGGCCAAGGGCGTCACGCACCCCCTCACCGGGCAGCCCCTCGACAAGAACCCGGTCTTGCTCGACGAGAAGGACGGCATCCCTGCCCCCTTCACCAACGCCGGGCTGCACAAGCAGCTGGCGAACGGCGTCATCGTGCTGGCGTGCAACCTCGCGCTCGGCGCCTTCATCGTCCCCTTCATCAAGGCGAATGACAAGCTCGGCGACGACGCCGCGCACCGTGCCGCGATGGAGGCCCTCGTCCCCGGCGTGATCTTGCAGCCGTCGGGGGTCTTTGCCGCCACCCGAGCGCAGGAAGCCGGGTGCACGTACCTACGGTCGGCGTGACGGCGACGTCCGATCAGTGCGACGATTCAGGGGCGAACGCGAATGGCGTTCGCCCCTGCGCCGTCTCGGTGCCGAGTACGTGCGATTTGCCGCGTTGGCGACGGATGTGCTAAACTTTTGGGAGCTCTTCCCCCTCCGGAGGCCCCTCATGTCGTCGCGCCGTGAGTTTCTCGGACGCTCTGCCGCTGGCGCCGCCCTGCTCGGCGCCTGGTCGCTCCCGCTCGATCTCCTTCCAACCCCGTCCGCGCCAGCCGCTCACCCGCATGAGCAGGCAGCCCCCCTCGTGGAAGAGTGGGATACCAGCTGGCCGAGCCGGATCACCGGCCGCCACAAGGCGCTGTTCGACGTCGCCGAGATCGAGAGCGGGTTCGGGGTCTGGCGCGCCAACGCGTGGGTTGCGCAGTACCAGCAGGTGCTGAAGATCGCCCCGAGCGACATGTCGCCCGTTATCGTAATTCGCCACAACGCGATCGTCCTCGCGATGCAACCGTCGTTCTGGAACCGCTACGGAATCGCCAAGCTCAAGGGAGTCACCCATCCGCTCACGGGCGAGCCGATCGACAAGAACCCGGCGTTGATCGATGAGAAGGACGGTGTGCCGGCCCCCTTCGACCAGGCCGGGCTCCACAAGCAGCTGGCGCGCGGCGTCACCGTCCTCGCGTGCAACCTTGCCCTTCAGGACTTGGTCGCACTGGTGAAGGACGCTGACAAGTCCAGCGAAGAAGCGGCGCGCAAGGTCGCGGTTGACGGACTCGTTCCCGGTGTGATCCTGCAACCATCCGGTGTGTTTGCCGTGATCCGTGCGCAGGAGGCGGGGTGCGCGTACATAAAGGCATCTTAGAGGACGAGAAGACGAGAAGACGAGAAGACGAGAAGACGGGAAGACGAGAAGACGAGCCGCCAAGGAGAGGGATCCTCGGCGGCTCGTCTTCTCGATGCTTGGGTCAGGCGGCTCGTGGCGTGACCGGGGCCTCGCGATCGTCGCGCCGGCTTACCGCCCTGGCGGAGGGGGTGTGCTGCCGGGGAGCGCGGTGGTGGGCTTGCCGGCGTTCAGGTCGTTCCAGTTGAGGATGGCGTTGAAGCCGAGGAAGTAGCTCCCCTGCGTCTGCCAGCGCCAGAAGGGGCGAATGGCGAACATCACCACGTGCCCGCTACCCACCGTCGCGTCGACTACCTGCGCGCGCCCGGCCAGAAGCTGCCCGTTCTGCAGCGTGCCCGACAGCAACATGTCGTTGGGGTTGGTCGGGAAGGCCATGACCACACGCGGGCGCGCCTGGTTGACGTTGATCCCGAACTGCGCCGCCATGGCGCGCATGGTGGCCGCCTCGTCGGGGGCCGCGGCACCAGGGGCAGGGCGCGCCGCAGCCGAGTCCTGCTCCCACGGCGACAGGCGCAACTTCGACGCCATGGGGGTGATGTTCTGGCTCGGGCCGCCACCGCCGCCGAAGAAGGCCGCGAACTCCGGCGGAACACCGCCGCCGCCGGCGTTGATCACCGGCGATTGGCTGAAGTACACCGGGAGCTGCGAGCCATCATAGCCATACGTGATCGGGCTCTTCTTGTCGGTGATCATCCCGCGCATCACCGATCCGCGAGCGAAGAGCGCGGCGGGCTCCTCGATGGTGATCCCGCTGGTGATTCCGAACGTCGGGAAGATCGTCGACGTCGACCCTTCGACGATCAGCGTCCCCCCCTCACGCACGAACTTCGCCAGCTCCACCAGCCCCTCCACCCCCATCCCCCCACGGATGTCGTCGGACTGGTCGAGCGCCCCGAGATTCGGGGTAGTCGCTGTCTTCCTGTAGGGGAGCGGGTTCGCCGAGGTCTTGGCGATCCCGTTGACCTGCGCGACCGCGCTCCCACCGACGTGCGGGAATACGATGACGTCGTACTTCGCCCGCAAGTTCCCGTCCTTGAGGCGCTGGTCCGCAAAGTACGTGTAGGGAACGCCGTAGGTGTCGAGCGCGGCGCGCACCCATCCCTCGTCCTGCGTCCGCTGCCAGGCGTGCACGTATCCGATGCGCGGCAGATCCAGGTCGTGCGTGGCCACGGCCGGCGCGGTGGCGACCGCCACGCCCGAGAGCCCGAGGTCGCGCAAGGAGGCATTTAACCGCGCGCGATCGCCCGACGGGATGATGAACGATCCGGCGCGATACGACTTGCCGTTGATCGTGAAGTCCTCTTCCGCGGCCAGCATCTTCACCGCGGCATTCGCAAACCGGAACTTCATGAGGTTGTTGTCGGTGGTGTGCTCCACCACGACGACCGGACCGCTCCCATCGATCCCGCCTGGCGCCTTCACGTCGGCCGTGACTGGCGTGATCGCCTGCGCCAGGATCGACGAGTCAGTCACCTCCTTCACCGTGAAGTTGCGCGTCAGCTGGTAGGTCCACCCCGTGTCGTCATACGGGCGCGGGTTCCCCGGCGCGAAGTTCTGCACCGAGAAATACATCTCCGGAATGATGCGATACGGCTGGTCGGCCCGGATGATGTAGTCGCCCGCCTTCACCTCGACGTTCCCCGCCTTGAAGGTGGCATTCGCCGTGTGGAACTCGAGCCCCTGCACGCGGAGCGCGTTGACCGCCTCGGCCACCTCCTCCTTGCGGCGCTGTCCCGCCGGAATGACCCAGGCGTGCACCGGGCCGGCCTTCCCCTTCTCCACCTGGCGCTTGTTCTTGAGCCAGTAGTTCTCCAGGTACGTCTCCTTGTTCTTCGCCACGTGATTGAGGGCGATGAGGAGCGCCGACTGCTGGATGTTCACGTTGTTCCGCGGCCCCCACTTGATGGAGGGGAGCGGTGGGTTGGGGCGGAACCACTCTCGGCTCGTGGTGGTGGCTCCGAGGCGTACGGTCGACGTGTCGGGGCCGTAGCTCTGCACCTCATAGAATCGCCCGGTCGCGTTGTGCGCGTGGGCGGCAAAGAACATGTAGTTCGGGACCCACCCGTCGTAGAACCCGTACGTGAACACTCCCGGCACACCTCGCTTGGTCATCTCCATGACCTCGGTCTGCGCCAGCGTCCACCACTCGGAGATCGTGATCGGGTCGAGCGCCTCGTTGTACGGCCCGGTCCCCGTCGACGTGTACAGGTACGACTGCGCCTCGTGCAGGTCGTGCATGATGGGCGGGTGCCACTCGAGGAAGAACCGGTTCACGTTCTGCGACAACTTGAGGAACTGGCCGATGTTGTCGCGATTGTTGTCGTGCGCCACGTACTTTCCCCAGTACATCAGGGGAAGGCGCTCCGACCCCGCCGGGCGCTTCTTGTTGAAGTAGTAGGTGTCCACCTGCTTCTCGCGCCCGTCCACCTCGATGACGGGGGTGATGAAGGTGATCACGTTGTTGCGAATCGTCTGGATATAGGGCGACTCCTCCACGATCAGCCGGTAGGCGAGCTCCTGCAGCGTCTCCGGCCCCCCGGTCTCCGGCGAGTGCATCCCGCTCGTGAGCCAGTAAATCGGCTTGGACGTCGCGATGAGCGCCTTGGCCTGCGCGTCCGAGGTCTTGCGCGGATCGGTGAGTGACGCCAGCGCCGCCTTGTACCGGTCGAGATCGCGGATCGTCGCCTCGTCGGCGATGGCGAGGACGAACATGTCGCGCCCCTCCTCCGACTTCCCGATCGTCCAGAACTTCGCTCGCGGCGATGCCGCGGCGAGCGCCGCGAAGTAGCGCTGGATGTCCTTCGCGTACGTCAGCTCCCCCGGCTGTCCCACGATGCGCCCATGGAACTTGAGCGGCGTCGGGACGGTGCTCGACGCCGGGAGATGATCCACCAGCTCCGTCGTGATGCGCGGATCGCGCAGGTTCTCCTTGATGAGGCGCGTGTACTCCTCGTCGTTCTGCTGCACGTTCTGGGCAGCCACCCGCGCCGGCAGTCCCGCGGCGCCAAGCAGGAGGAGGGCACCACCAGCCAACCAGCAAACACCTCGCGATCCGTACGACATCGTCACCTTCGCACCTGGGGGAGTGGGGAGCGGGCCCGCCATGCATCACGGCCACCGACAGTGCCTCGTCCCCCGACTACGCGCAACCACACAGGAGCGATGTCCCCCGATGGTGAAGAAATGGAAAAGGCCCCCCGGCGCCCACGCCGCCCGGCCGGCGGGCGGGATCGCCGTCCGGACGGTTAGTTCCTCGAACGACCGGCGCCGCGTGCGTGCCTAACGACTGGCGCGCGCCTGCACGCGCTGGAACCGGGCGCTGCGATGCAGGGGGCGCAGCAGGGGATCACGCAGGAGCGGCGCAAGCGCCGGATCCGACGGGTCCGCCTGTTCGAGGAGTGTCAGGGCGGTGGTGGTGTCGCCGGCCTGCGCGAGTCCGCCCGCCAGCCCCACCGCGCGGTCGGCATCGAGGAGTCGTCGCGGCGTGAGGGCGTCCCGAAGTTCGCCCGTCAGGCGACGCGTGGCGGTCCGGGGACCGGCGTCGCGCGCCCAGAGCATCGTCGACAGGGCGAGCGACTCCCATCGTGCACCAGTGCGCGCCGCCATCTCGATGTCGGTCCACGCGTCGCGCACGTCGCCACTGGCGATGCGTAGACGGGCACGCAGTGCGTAGGCGCTCCCGCTGCGGGGATCGAGGACCAGCGCCGAGTCCACCAGCGTCGCGACGTCTGCGCGATCGCCGGCGTAGACGAGGCTTCGGGCACGGGTCGCCAGCGCATAGGCCGCCGCACGCGTGTCGAGCAGCGAAGGCACCTCGTCGCGCCGCGCGATCGGGGGGGACGGCGGCGGCGCATCGCCGACTGGCCGCGCGCCGCCAAGTTCCGGTGTCGTCACCACGGCGCCGGTAGGCACGAGCGTAGCGGCCGCCCCCTCCGCAGTCACGGCGCCGCGTTGCGGCTGCGACCGGGCGACAGGTGGACGCTCGGTCGCCCCGGAGGGGCCCCTCCCCCGAGTCTCGACGACGCCGCGAGGCAGCGCGCCTGACGCCATTGCTGCGCCCGCTGACTCGTCAGGCACCCGCTGGCGCGGCGCCCCCGAGCGCAAGGCGAACGCGGCGACGACTGCGACCCCACCAAAGAGGAGTCCCCCAACGAACGGCAGCATACGGTGCCAGGTCGGCACGGACGGGGAGGGCGCAGGGGACGAGGGCGGCGGGTGGTCCGCCGTCGACGCATCGGCCACACCGGCGGCAGAGGCGACCGTCAGCGTCACCTCGCCATCGCCCCTCGACGTGCGCGCTCCTGCCGCGGCGGCGACGGGCGCATGGCGACGCACCGGAACCGTCGCGGCGTCACTCGGCGTGCCGGCGTCGCGTGCGCGAAGTACTGCCGTCTCGCGCTCCCGCCTGGCGAGTTGCGCCGGGGTCGGGCGATCCTCGTCGAGTTGCGCGATCATGTCGGTCATGGTCAGCCAACGCGCGGCAGGATCCTTGGCCAGCGCCCCCTCCAGCGCGAGCTGCAATCCGACCGGCGTGTCGGGGCGAAAGAGCGTGACCGGCGGGAGTGCCTCGTGCTTCTGCTTGTAGAGCAGCTTGAAGAGCGGCTCGCCGGCCCATGGGCGCTGCCCGGCGAGCATCTCCCAGGCCAGCACGCCCAGGCTGAAGATGTCACTCCGCCCGTCGAGGGTGGCGCCGTCGATCTGCTCGGGCGACATGTACGCCGGGGTGCCCATCGCGGCGCCGGTCGCGGTCACGTCGGCCGAGTCGCTGGTGACCTTGTCGATGCCGAAGTCGGCGAGCTTGGCGCTCCCCGTGGCATCTTCGACCAGGACGTTCTGCGGCTTGACGTCGCGATGGATCACGCCGTTCGCGTGTGCCTGCGCCAACGCCTTGCCGAGATCGCGGACGATGCGCGTGCAGCTCTGAATCGAGAGGGGCCTGCCGCTGGAGAGGAGGCGGGCCAGGCTCTGGCCGCGCACGTACTCCATGACGATGCCGACGCGTCCCTGCCCGATCGGCTCCACCGTGTAGAGGCCAACGATGTTCGGGTGTCGGAACCGCGCCATGAGATACGCCTCGCGCGAGAAGCGGGCGAGCCGCTCCGCGTCGAGCTTGTCCGTCGAGGCGATCTTGATGGCCACGTAGTGCCCCGCCTCGCGATGGCGGGCGAGGACGACCGCCCCCATTCCCCCGCGACCAATCTCCCGGATGACCGCGTAGGTGCGGGCCAGGTCCCCGATGTCGATCGCGTGGCTTCCGGTCTGCGGTTTCAAGGCAGCTGATGGCGGGATACAGGGGTGCGGCTAGGCCGGTCGAGGGCCACCCCGGTTTGTGACGTAGATTACGAACTGGTTGCAGGAATGGTGCTAGCGGAGCCCGCTTGGACGTGAGAAGGGGAACGACAAGAGCCCCCGCGCGGACCGTGGGGTCCGGACGGGGGCTCGTCGATTCCTGAAATGGGCCTGAGAGGAGTTGAACCTCTGACCTCACGCTTATCAGGCGTGCGCTCTAACCAACTGAGCTACAGGCCCTTACCAGAGCACGGCAAGCTAGTCACCCCTCCCGTCCCCGGTCAACTGACGCGCGACATTCCTCGGCGCGAAACACTTGCGACTGGGCGAGCATATAAGAAGCGCACAAGTCGTTGCGCCAATTCGCGGGTGCAGTGCATCATGCGCACGACTGGTGCAGTCACGACGGCACGACCCTCGCGGAGACGGTGCACGTCCGGTCGGTCGTCCGCGCACCATTCAGTTCCCCTCACTCCCTGCTCGTGGTCGAGATCCTCGCCGGTGTGGCTGGCATCCTGCTGCTCGCGCTCGTCTTCGGGATAATCCTCCCCCGACGACGCCGGCGAGCGATGCGCCATGGGCCGGTTCCCGTGGTCGCCTTCGGTGGGGGGAGCGGTGTGATCCTTCCGCCGCGCCCACCGCGCCCCGCATCCGCTGGCGCTGGCGCCGGGACAACGGCCGGTGGGGCGTCGGCCTCCGCACCGGCGGGGGGGGCGATGCCTCAGGGTGTGGCGCCGATCCCTCCCTCTCCTCTTGCCCCGGCCGTCCCGGCGGAGATGCGGGCGCTCGAGATGGACCAGGCCGCCAACGACGACCGCGGTCGCGTCCTGCGCATGCACGTCGCCGGCGACCGGCGCGACGGCCTGCGTGATCCACTGCGCGACGACCGCAGTGCCGCCACCCTCCGCCTCGAGCGCCCGCACGACGGGACGCTCCAGTTCCTGCCGGGGCGCCTGGAAGTCATCGAGGGGCGCGAGGTAGGACAGGAGATCAAGTTCGTTCGCACGGCCGGCCCTGATGGCACGACCATCACCTTCGGCCGGAGCGAGGGGGCGCACTATCGCCACGTCCAGTTGCACGAGCCGACGGTCTCGCGATTGCACGCCAAGATGACGCTCGACGGCAAGAGTTGGTCGTTGGTCAACCTCTCGGCGACGAATCCCATCGTCGTGAACGGGCTTGCACTCGCCGGGGAGGGGTCGACGGTCGTCCTGCGTGATGGCGACCGGATCGAGATGGGAGAAGTCGTCTTCCGGTTCCGCGCCAAATAGCGACCTGTCGCGCGGTTCGCCCGAGGTCGGGACCGCGCTCGCCCGGAAGTTCCCCGTCCTTTTTTTGCCGGGCGTGGCGTCGACGCCACTGTCTGGCGCGCCTCCATCTCGGGAGCCTAAGTTACCCGAGAGAATCGACTCGGCAGTCGCAGCCGAAACGTCGGCGCGTCGCGCGTGTACTGTCGTCGTCGGGCGACGCCATGCGCTCGCATTGGCTCGCGTCCGATAGCGTCCGTTGGCGCCCGGGAGTTCCCCGGCGGCCGCGACGATCGTTCCCCGTCGGGGGCCTCGAAACCGAACATGCGCGTCAGCTTCCTCAGCCTCTTCGTGATCTTCGCCTCGCTGGCCGTTGCCAGTGCGGGGATCCTCGTGTGGCTGTGGATCGCCAGGCGCAAGCGCGATGCGGCGCTGCGCACGCACGGCAAGCCCGCGCTCATCATGCCGACGGTGTCGTCGTCCCAGGTGCCGCGCACGCCCATCGTGCGTGACGCCATGCCGATGCGTCGCTCGCCGATCACCGCGCTCGCCGTCGCCGAGCGACTGGCGCCCGAGGAATACCAGCTGGTGGTCGATTCGCCCGAGCAGTCGCTCGTGACGATGACGACCGGGGAGGTCACGCGCGACGCCGTGTCGGAGATGGTGCAGGGCGAGGCCCTGCGCTTCCACCGCCCCGCCGACCAGTCGCTCCCGTTCCTCCCCGGGCACCTGATGGTGATCGACGGGAGCGACGCAGGGCTCGAGGTGCGGTTCGTGCGACTGGCCGGGGGCGAGCAGCCGGTCGTCACCTTTGGCCGGAGCGACGGGCCGCCCTTCCGTCACGTGCAACTGCTGGAGCCGACGGTGAGCCGCGCCCACGCGCGGCTCGAGTTCGAGGGCGAGGGGTGGTCGCTCACGAACCTCTCGCGCACCAACCCGGTGGTCGTCAACCGAGTGGCGCTGTCCGACGAGCACCCGGTGCGCCTGCGCGACGGCGACCGGATCGAGATGGGGACGCTCGCCTTTCGCTATTTGTGGCGATGACCCAGGCCGCGGTGCAGGACGGTTCCGGGGGCGGGGGGAGCGGATGGCCGCGCGAGCTCGACGCCGAGTACGAGTGCCTGGGTGAGCTGGGGCGCGGCGGGATGGCGGTCGTGTACCGCGCCCGCGAGCGCGCGCTCGGGCGCGACGTGGCCATCAAGGTGGTGCGCCCGCGCTTTCACGCCGACGGCGAGTCGGTGGCCCGCCTGGCGCGCGAGGCCCGCACCGTGGCCCAGCTCGAACACCCCAACATCGTGTCCCTGCACGCCGTCAAGCAGCTCAACAACGGGCTGGCGCTGGTGATGCAGCTGGTGCCGGGAATGACGCTCAAGGCCGCCCTCGCCCGCGGCCCGCTCTCGCCTAACGAGGCCGAACTCGTCCTGCGCGACATCGCCCGCGCCCTCGCCTACGCCCATCGCTGCGGCGTCGTGCACCGCGACGTGAAGCCGGAGAACATCTTCCTCGACGAGATCACCGGGCGGGCACTCCTCTCCGACTTCGGCGTCGCCCGCTCCATCGAGGAGAACACCGAGCTCACCGCCACCGGCACCGCCATCGGGACGCCCACCTACATGTCGCCGGAGCAGATCGACGGCGGGCACCTCGACGGGCGCAGCGACCTGTATGCGTTAGGCATGGTGGGGTGGGAGATGCTCTCCGGCCAGCGCCCGTGGGCCGGCGAAAGCCTCTACAGCGTCATCTATCGGCAGAAGCACGATCCGCTCCCCCCCCTCGACCTCATCCGCGGCGACGTCCCGCCCAAGCTCCAGTACCTGATCGAGGGGTTGATGCACAAGAACCCCGACCGGCGCTGGGCCAGTGCATCACGCTTCCTGACGCTCCTGAGCGGCGACGACGCTGTCCCGGGTCTCAAGGACTGGCAGGCGATGGTGAAGAAGCGGCGGCGGACCGGATCGATGCGCGCCGTGACCCCGCCGCGCGCCCCAAGCGTGACCCCGCCGGCCAATCCGGCGCTCTCCACCGTGCGATTTCGCCGAGGCGACGCCACCGACGACCCGTCGGCCCCCCTCGCCCCCGACGAGCTGCAATCCATCGCGCTCGGCGACCAGGACGCCACCCAGCGCATTGTCACCCCAGCATCCTGGGGGACGGCGGTCATCCCGGAGGATCTCGACCATTCGGCGTCGACTCGGACTCCGACGCGCTGGTACGTGGCCGGTGCGCTCGTCGTGGTTGCCCTCGCCATCGCGGGCGTGGTCGCCCGACAACGCTTCGCCCCCCAAGCCATCGTTCCGGAATCGGCGACGTTCTCCGACGCCCGGGGCGTCGAAGTCCCCGTCGTTCCGGCTCCCGATTCGTTCGCCTCGACGTCCCAGCCCCCACTCGACTCGCTGGCTGCCGCAGCCTCCGCCGCAAACGCCACCGCGGACTCGCTCGCGCTCCAGCCGCGCCCCGCCGGCAACGTCGACTCGCTCCGCGCCCTGGCGGCCGCGGAGCTCGAGGGACGCCGCACGCCGTCCGGAATCCCTTCCGCACCGCGCAAGCCGGCGCAACACGAAGCGGCCGCAACTGCCCCCGCAGGCGTGCCCTCGACTCGCCCGGGAGGGGCGACCGTGTCAGCCGGGGGGACGGTGGTCGCCGGCGCGGGCGACTCCGCACCGCGCCCCGCCATCGTCACGGTGAGCTTCCCCGCCGACCGCGGCAGCATTGCGGCTGGCGGCCGCCATTCGTGCATGCTCGATGACAATGGGAGGGCGCTCTGCTGGGGAAACAACGAGCGCGGCCAGCTGGGTGACGGGAGCTACGACCCCCACCCCGCCCCGGCCCGCGTCGTCGGCGACTTCACCCTGGCCTCGCTCTCGGCCGGGACGTGGCACACGTGCGGCGTCTCGCGCGATGGCGACGCCTACTGCTGGGGGAGCAACGACGCCGGGCAGCTCGGCGACGGGACGACGTCGCCCCGTTCCGCCCCCGTGCGCGTGAGCGGGAACGCCTCGTTCCGTCTCGTGCGCGCCGGGGCCTCGCACTCCTGCGGCCTCACGAGGACCGGCGCCGTCGCGTGCTGGGGGAGCAACGCCGTCGGCCAGCTGGGCGACGGAACGCGCGCGACTCGAACCACACCGGCGACCGTCTCGCTGGGGATGGCCGCTGGCGCGCTTGCCGTGGGACGGTCGCATACCTGCGCCATCACGATCGACGGCACCGCCTGGTGTTGGGGGGCCAACGACGCCGGGCAACTCGGCGACGGCACCACCACCTCGCGCGCCACCCCCACCCGCGTCGCCACCGACCTGCGCTTCGTCTCCATCGCCGCAGGGAACCAGCACAGCTGCGCGGTCTCCACGGTCGGCGCCGTGTTTTGCTGGGGGCGCAACGCCTTCGGCCAGCTCGGTGACGGATTGACCACCGACGCCACCACACCACAGGGCGTCGACGCCTCGAGCTCCTTCACGACCGTCACCGCCGGCCAGCTGCACTCCTGCGCGCGCACGCGCGACGCGCGGGCGTATTGCTGGGGGCGCAACACGTACGGGCAGCTTGGCGACGGCACTACCACCGACCGCTCGCGCCCGGTGGCCGTACGCGGCGGGACGACGTTCTCGTCCATCAACGCGAGCGGAGCCCACACCTGCGGCGTCACCGCGGGCGGAGAAGGATTCTGCTGGGGATACAACATCGATGGCCAGCTGGGTGCCGGCGATCGCGAGAACACGAGCACTCCCGTTCGCGTCTCGCCGGCCAACCGCTAGCTTCCTTGTCCTATGAGGGTCGACCGGCTCCCCACCGCGATACGCCGACTTGCCGTCCCTGCGACCCGTCTCGTCGGCGCCAGCAAGCGCCGGGCGCTGGCCGCCGCGACGTATGCCCTCCTCCTCGTCTCCTGCGACTCGCCATTCGCCCCTGACCAGGCGGTGGTCGCTCGACTCGAGGCGACCCCGCTCACGCTGACGCTCACCGCCGGCGAGACGCGCCCGGTCACCGTCCGCGTCCTCGACGACGGCGGCAAGTCGCTCGCCAACCGTCGAATCTTCTGGTCATCGCAGAACCCGGCGATCGCCACCGTCTCGCAGAGCGGGATCGTGAGCGGGGTGGCGCCGGGGGCGGCGCAGGTCGCCGTGAGCGCCGGGGGGAAGTCGGCGCTCATCCCCGTCACCGTCAACGCACGCCCGGTATCGCTCGTGCGCGTGACGCCGGGAACCGCGTCGCTCGTGGAGGGGAAGACCACCACGCTTACCGCCGAGGCGCTCGATGCGGCGGGGGGGACGGTCGCCGGACGCCCGGTGATCTGGGCCACGAGCGACGTCGCCATCGCCACCGTCACGTCGACCGGCGTGGTGAGCGGCGTCGCCGCCGGGACGGCGAACGTGACGGCGACCATCGATGGCGTCGTGGGGACGGCGATCGTCACCGTGCTCCCTGTCCCCGTCGCCTCGCTCACGCTCACCCCCTCCACGGGGGCGCTGATCGTCGGCCAGTCATTGCAGCTCACGGCGACGCCGCGCGACGCCACCGGCGGCACGCTGGCCGGGCGGGCCATCGCCTGGACGTCCAGCGCGCCGGCCAACGTCTCCGTCTCCTCGACCGGTCTCGTGACGGCGCTGTCGCCCGGGACGGCGACGATCACCGCCACCACCGAGGGGAAGAGCGCGACGTCGCTCATCACCGCCTCGCCCGTCCCCATCAGCGCCATCACCGTCACACCGGCGAGCACGACGGTCGCGGCCGGACGCACGGTGCAGCTGCAAGCGCGCGTCGTCGATTCGGCGGGGACCCCCCTGGTGGGGCGCGTCATCGCCTGGGCCACCGACCAACCCACCATCGCCACGGTCGACGCCAACGGGCTCGTGACCGCGATTACTGTCGGGCGGGCGACCATCACCGCTACTGCCGACGGGAAGTCGGCAACGGCCACCATCGACGTCACCCCGGTCCCTGTCGCCTCGCTCACCATCACCCCGCCGTCGGGGTCGCTCCTGATCGGGGGAACGCTGCAGCTGACGGCGACGGCCCGCGATGCGTCGGGGAACGTCCTCCCCGGGCGTGGCATCACCTGGATCTCGGGCGCCCCGACGGTGGCGACCGTCACGCAGGCGGGGCTGGTTACCGCCGTCGGGAGCGGCTCGGCGCTCATCTTCGCCGCCTCTGAAGGGGTGTCGACCAGCATCACCATCTCGGTGAGCACCGTCGGCGTGTCGCAGGTCATCGTCACCCCGGCCACCGGGACCGTGCAACAGGGGAAGACGCTCCAGCTCGTGGCCGCCGCGTTCGACGTGAACGGGGGCCGGATCAGCGGGCGCACCGTCACCTGGAACTCGAGTGCCCCATCCGTCGCCAGCGTCTCGTCGACCGGACTGGTGACGGGGATCGCCGCAGGGACGGCGAACGTCACGGCGACAGTGGACGGGGTGGTGGGGACGGCATCTCTTACCGTCACCGCGACGCCGGTGGCGGGCGTGAGCATCGTCCCGAGCGCGACCACGATGACCGTGGGGAATACGCTGGCGCTCACCCTCATCATCACCGATGCAACGGGGGCGCCGCTCTCCCTCGTGGGGCGCACGATCGCCTGGACGTCGCTCACCCCCGCCGTCGCCTCGGTGACGTCGACCGGGGTGGTGACCGCCATCGCCACCGGGACCTCGACCATCCAGGCAACCGTCGACGGTGTGAACGGGACAGCCCTCATCACCGTCACCAACGTCCCCGTCGCCAGCGTCACCGTGTCCCCGTCGGCGGCGTCGCTCAACGTCGGCGCGACGCAGCAGCTGACGGCGACGGCGAGGGATGCCGGCGGAAACACGCTGACCGGGCGCGCCGTGACGTGGTCGACCAACAACCCGAGTGTTGCATCGGTCGACGCCAACGGGCTGGTGACCGCGGTCGGGGCCGGCTCGGCGCAGGTCACGGCGACCATCGACGGCGTCCCGGGAGCTGCAACGATCACCGTCACCGTGGTCCCGATCGCCAACATCGTCGTGACCCCGGCGACTGCCACGCTCGCGCAGGGAGCGCAACAGCAGCTCACCGTCACGGCGACCGACGCCGGCGGCGCGGTGCTCACCGGACGGACCTTCTCGTTCATCTCCCTGCAGACCAATTTCGCCAGCGTGAGCAGTGCGGGGTTGGTGACGGCGTTGACGCCGGGAACTGCCAACATCGTCGTGACCGAGCTGGGAAAGTCGACGCCCGCCGACACAGCAGTGATCACTGTGACGTTGGTCCCGGTGGCATCGCTGGTGCTGTTTCCATCCACCCCCACGTCGATCACGCTGGGAGCCTCGCAGGTGCTCTTCG
>DAIESF010000452.1 GCA_027346425.1 Gemmatimonadota bacterium
TCCCGCCCAGCCCGGCGGTGAGGACGAAGCGCCCGGCCAAGGTCCCACCGAAGTGCTGCCGCGCCACCGCGCCAAACGTCTCGTACGTCCCCTGGACGATCCCCTGCGACCCGATGTAGATCCACGAACCGGCCGTCATCTGCCCGTACATGATGAGCCCCTTCCGCTCGAGGTCACGGAAGACGTCCCACGTCGCCCAACGCCCCACCAGGTTGCTGTTGGCGATGAGGACCCGCGGCGCCTGCGGCTGCGTGCGGAAGACGGCGACCGGCTTTCCGCTCTGCACGATCAGCGTCTCGTCATGCTCCAGCGCGCGCAGGGCGCCGACGATCGCGTCGAACGCCGCCCACGAACGCGCTGCCCGTCCGGTCCCTCCATACACGACCAGATCGTCGGGACGCTCGGCCACGTCGGGGTCGAGGTTGTTCATCAGCATGCGCAGCGCCGCTTCCTGCTGCCACCCCTTGCAGGACAGCTGCGTCCCGCGGGGCGCGCGAACTTCACGAGGACCGGCGGCGGGGGTGAGAATCGAGGTCATAGCAGGTCGATCGAGAGGAAAGGGCGACGCGGGCCCTACGCGTGGGATGCAGGAACGGCGACGTCGAGCGCGCCGTCGGCAATGAGTTGCGCGGCGGCCGCGATGTCGGGGGCGAGGACGCGGTCGCGCCCCAGCGGCGCGACGACCGCCCGTAACGCCGCATAGGCCCGCTCCACCGCGGCGCTCGATCGCAACGGACGCCGATAGTCGATCCCCTGCATCGCGCAGAGCAGCTCGATGGCGAGCACGTACCGCACGTTCTGCACGACGCGCCGCAGCTTGACCGCCGCCCCCATCGCCATCGGGACGACGTCCTCCTTGCCTCCATCGGTGGGGATCGTGTCGACGCTGGCCGGGTGCGAGAGGACCTTGCACTCCGACGTCACCGCCGCCGCCGTCACCTGGGCCATCATGAAGCCAGAATTGACCCCGGCGTCGCTGGTCAGGAACGGCGGGAGCCCCTGGTTCAGGTCGGGGTGCACGAGGCGATCGATCCGACGCTCGGACATGGTCGCGAGGTTGGTGAGGGCGATGGCGAGGTAGTCGCACACCATGGCCACCGACTGCCCGTGGAAGTTCCCGCCGCTCAGCATCTCCCCATCCTCGAACACGAGCGGATTGTCGGTCGCGGCGTTCAACTCGCGCGACACGATCCCTTCGGCGAAGTCGAGCGCGTCGAGGACCGGACCGTGCACCTGCGGCATGCAGCGAAGCGCGTAAGCGTCTTGCACCCGCGGGTCGTTGTCTCGATGCGATTCGCGAATCTCGCTGTCCGACAGGAGGGCGCGCAGGAGCGCCGCCGAGCGCAGCTGTCCCTGCTGCCTGCGCGCCTCGTGGATGCGTGGGTCGAAGGCCACCGGAGTGCCTAACAGTGCCTCCAGGGTGGCCGCACCCGTCACGTGCGCGGCTCGCCACAGCGTGCGGGCATCGCGCAGCGCTAGTGCGGCCAGCCCGGTGTGCGCCTGCGTCCCGTTCACGAGGGCGAGCCCTTCCTTGGGCTGCAAGGTCACCGGCTCGAGCCCGGCGCGCCGCAACACCTCGCTGGCGCTCCCCTCACCCCCAGCGTGGATCAGCGTCCCCTCGCCGATGAGACCGAGTGCGAGGTGCGACAGTGGCGCCAGGTCACCGCTGGCCCCCACGCTCCCCTGCTCCGGGACCGGCGGATAGATCCCGGCATTCAGCAGCGCCAGGAGCAGCTCGACGACTTCCGGGCGAATCCCCGAGCACCCCTTGGCGAGCACGTTCGCCCGCAGGAGCATCATCGCCCGCGTCTCCGTCTCGCTCAGACGGGACCCGACCCCCACCGAGTGGCTGCGGATGAGGTTCACCTGCAGCTCGGCCAGGCGGTCTGGCGGGATGGCCACGTCGGAGAGCTTGCCGAAGCCGGTGGTGATGCCGTAGACCACGTCGTTGCGCGCGACGATGCCGTCGACAATCGCGCGAACGCGCGTGAGGCGCGCGCGCGCCCCGGGGGCGAGGGTCACGCGGGCACGCTGCCGCGCGACGGCCTCGACATCGGCCACCGCCAGTGAGTGCCCGTCGAGTTGCACAGTCTGGGAATTCATGGGCGGAATGTCGGGGGGGCCGCCGCGCAGATCAACCCCGCCGGCGCCGCGGACGCGCTATTGCGAGAGCGTGCCGGTGTATCCGCGGGGGAACTGTGGCCGGTCGTAGTTGAACTTGATGTCCGGCTGCGCCCTGAGGGCGATGAAGAAGTTGAACGAGAAGTTGCCGTTCGGGGAGCGCGAGAAGGCGAAGATCGCGTCCCAGTCGTGCATCTCACGCTGCAGGCTCACCACGTGCGAGGCGAACTCGCTGCGCTGCACGTCGTACGTGGTCTGCCACTGCGCCGCCCACTTCTCGGTGACGTGGAACGACATGGAGCCCTGTACGCTCGCCTGCGGCGGCGACACGAAGTACGTCCCGCCGCGCGTGGTGTTCTCGTACGGATTCGACACCGACCCCGATGTTTGCTGCTGCCGCACGCAGGCGTCGTAACCGAGCGGATTCGCCAGGCGATACTGCTCGCACACGATGGTCGGGTCGAGCGACTGCACGTTGCTCCCCACCGGCGGGCGTTGGCGGGTGGACGAGTACGAAAGGTTCACCTTCCACCCCTGCCCCGACGGAATCTGCATCGTCGCCTGGTTCACGCTCCCCTGGATCGGGCGATTGGCGATCATCCCGCTGCCCGGCCCCCGGTCCTGGCGAATCCCGCCCACCCCGGTGGTCAGGTCCCGGTCGCGCGCCGTGCGGTCGGACTCGTCCATCATCTTGATGCCTAACAGGCGCGCCATCCCGCGGACGAGCGGCGAATTGCCATCGAGGGAGAGCGTCCCGCGAACCCCTTCGCGATACGGCTTGAATACCGCCGTGTCCGACATCGGGTCGCCCAGGAAGAGCGAATAGTTCACGCCGAAGTCGAAGCCCGGGAGCAGGTCGGAGCGCGCAGTGTAATCGAACGTGCGATTGTTGAGCCCCGTCCCGCCGCTCGACTTGCGCGCGCGCACGAAGTCGTACGACAGCGTGGTGAACGTGAGCGACAGGAGCTTGATCTTGCGCGACTGGTCCGTTCCGCCCGCTCCCCCCGTCGCACTCGCGCCCCCTGCTCCCCCTGCGCCCCCAGCGCCGGCCGCGCCCGCTGCGCCACCCGCACCGGTTGCCGAGTCGGTCGGCGTCTCACGCGCACGCAACTTCGCCTCGAAGTTGGTCGAGAACCCGAGGCTGATCGTGCTTTGCGGGTTGTTCCCGAGGTACCCCTGCGCGATGTCGCCGTTGGCGGCGAGGAACTCGTTGGAGACGTTCCCGCGCGGGGTGTAGGCGAACATCAATTGCGGCTCGATGGAGTGCCGGATGCGCTCCACCGGCCCGATACCGGGGAAGAAGCCGTACAGCTTGGGTGACACGGAGAGCCCGTAGCTCGGCCGCATCGACTGCATGAGGAACTTCCCGCCCGTGCGCTCGGTGCGCACGATGAGCGGCGACCGTCCATCCACCTTCTGCAGCGTCATCGTCGGCGTGATGTTCCACGACCCCTGGAAGAAGCTCGGGAGGTTGAACCCCGTGTCCCAGTCGAGCCCGGTCACGAAGTCGCGGGCGAAGACGCGCTCCACCTTGCTCGTCGTGTCGTTGACGTCCGTGTAGATCGTGCGCCGCTGCGGGAAGTCATTGAGCACATCGCTGACGCGGATCGAGTTGCGCCAGTTGAAGCCGAAGATCTGCACCGGCGTCTCGATGCTGATCGACGAGCGGCGGGTGTTCCGGCGTACCTGCACGCTGTCGAGCTTGTTGGTCAACGGGTCGCGGATGTATCGGAAGCCGAAGTCCCCCACCTGGTCGATGTCGAAGCTCTGCGTGTTCGAGATCGTCATTCCCGGCGACCAGGTGAAGTTCTCCCCCACCTTGATCGGCTTGCTCGTGATCCCGATGCTGGGGAAGTCGCGGTCGAGCTGCGAGCGCCCGGGATACTGTGTCTGGGTCCCGCCGATGTTCAGCGTCACCGGTCCGCGCCCGGTCGAGTAGTTCAACGACGACCGGATGGTCTGCAGCGACTGCTGCGGGTTGAAGCTGATATTGCGCTGGATGGTGGTGTTGGTGACGTAGTTGAACGTCGCGTTGAGACGCGTGCGCTGCGAGAACTCCTGCGTGTGGGTGAGCGAGTACTGGATGTTCGTCTGCCCGTTGCGCAGGTAGTGGTACGACGAGGCCAGCGTCCCGCTGATGAAACGGTCGCGCCACCGGTAGTTCACCTGCCCGTTCAACTTGATGTAGCCCGGATCGAAGGCCGTCGACCGCGCGTCGCTTCGCCAATCCATGGACACCCGGGCATCCATGTAGTCGTTGAGCGCGACGTAATAGCCGATGTCCTCGATCGTGCGCCGCAGGAACGGGCTCTGCCGGAAGATCTGGTTGAAGCCCAGACGCGGGGCGAGAATTCCGCTGCGCCGCCCCGCGCGCATGTCCTGGAAGACGAAGGGGAACCACATCACCGGGATGTCGGCGATGTAGAGGATCGCCGGACGCGCGACCATCACGTTCTTCGACACCAGCTTGAGCTCGCGCGCCGCGAAGTGGTAGTGCGGCTCCAACTCTTCGCAGCTGGTCAGCCAGCCGTCGCGCGCATAGAACGCGGATTGGCCGGCGTCGGTGGAGTCGCCCTTGAAGGCGGCCACATTGCCGTGCACCACCCATCGCTGCCCGCTCTCCACCGAGGTGGTGACGTTGCGCACCACCCCCCGCCGGTTGTTCACATCGTAGCGGATGCTCCCGAGGGCGATGATGTCGTCCTGCCCCTGCGACGGGTCGCGCAGCATGAGGGTGTCGCCGCGCGCAATGACGATGTTGGTCGAGTCGTTGAACTGGATCGTGTCACCGACCAGGGTCGCCGAGTCGCGCTGTACCGCCGCGCGCGACCCGAGCAGGTTCATCGTGTGCTCGGCAGCCTTGAAGACGACGTTCTTGCCCTGATAGCGCGTGACGTTGTAGCCGCGACGGCTCAGCAGCTCGGCCATGACGGAGTCGGGCTGAGCCCATGTGACCTCCATCCGGGCCTTGGCCGAGTCGAGCGCGCCACGCCCCACCTGCTCATGCTCGCGGAGCGAGTCGAGCGCCGTTCTGGGGCGCGTGGTGTCACCCCGCGCCGCCTGGGCACGCGCTCGGGCAATCGAGTCGGCCCTCGCCTGCGCCGAGCGCACCGGTACCGGGCGCTGCCCCGCGGCCCCGCGTGTCAGCGCGATCGCGCCGACCACAAGCAAAAGCGCGAGGCGCGGGAGTCTCACGCCACCGCCCCCGCCTCTTCCGCCAACCGCGCTTCTTCCCGTCGCTGCTTGCGCCGATACACGATGATCGAGCAGATGACGCTCAATTCGTAGAGGAGGTACAGCGGGATGGCGATGGCGAAGAGCGAGAACGGATCCTGCCCCGGCGTGATGAACGCCGCCGCCACCAAGCAGACCACCGTGGCGTGGCGCCGGAACTTGTTGAGGAACGACGGGGTCACGAGCCCCAGCGCGGTGAGGGCCAGCACCGCAATCGGCAACTCGAAGACGGCCCCCAGCACGAGCGACAGCGACACGGTGAAGTCGAAATACTCCCCCGCCGTGATCATCGGGGTGAGGCTGGCCGTCTGGATGATGTAGAACATCTTCAGCGTGATCGGGATGATCCCGAAGAACGCCAGCGACACGCCGCCAAGGAAGAGCAACGCGCCGAAGATGAGCACGGGGATGATGACCTTCTTCTCGTGCTTGTACAGCGCCGGCGACAGGAACCCCCAGATCTGCCAGACCAGTACCGGCGAGGCGAGGATCGCCCCAAGGGCGAACGCCATGCTCATCGTGATCTTGAACGGGTCCGCCGGGTGCGTGTAGACCAGCTGGTGCCCGTTCAGGTACGGGAGGATCGGCCGCTCGAGGATGAGGATGACGTCGTACTTGAGCAGGAGGGAGAAGGCCACGATCACCCCCGCCACAAGCGCCACCAGTGACCGCAGGATGCGCCAGCGCAGTTCCTCGAGGTGCTCGAGGAACGGCATCTCCGCGTGCTGCCCTACATTCGCCATGCCGAGGGATCCCGTGGTCCTAACGATTGGTCCGCAACCACTCCCGCGCGAGATCGGCCTCGTCGGAAGTGGGATACTCCCGCACCACACGGTCCATCGCCGTGCGGGCGTCGGCGCGCCGCCCCTGCCGCGCCATGGATAACGCCAGCTTGTACAACCCGGTCGGGGCACGCATCGACCGCGGGTACTTGCTCACCACTGCCGCGTAGGCCGAGTCGGCCGACGCGGCGATCCCCTCGGCCGCATACGCCTCGGCGATGTTGATCTGCGCATCAGGAGCGAGCTCCGACGTGGGGTAGAGCCGGAGCAACTCCTCGAAACCGGCGCGCGCCGCGGAATAACTCCCGCGACGCAGCTGATCATACGCCAGCTGGTACAATTGGTTCGGTCCCGGAGCAGCCTGGACCGGCGCCACCACCGCCGAGTCGCCCGGCGCCGGCGCGACTGGCGAGGGAACGGGCTGCTGTGCGCGCGCCTCCATGTCGGCCCGGAGCTCCTGCAGACGGCGCTGGCTCTGCCCCGTCAACTCCTGGATCTGGAGGAGCTGCTGCTGGATGCTGCGCAGGTCGCCCCGCGTGTCCCCCTGGAAGCGGGACAGGCGATCGCTGGTGGCACGCGCCGAGTCGGCCACCGTCCCTAACGCCGCGACCACCGAGGCGATCTGGCGCGCGCGCGCCGAATCGGCGCGCGCGGCCTCGGTGCGGAAGCTCAGGATGTCGCCCTGCAGCACCCGCACGTCACTGCGCGTGGCGAAGCACCCCGCCGTGAAGACGAGGGCTGCCGTCGCGCCGGCGCGTCCCAGCCGCCGCCCGGTCATTTCGGCGCCACGAGCGATTCGGCGCCGGCGATGATCTCGAACTCGGCACGCCGGTTCATCCGCCACGCCTCCTCGTTGGACTCGGCGACCACCGGGCGCTCCTCGCCAAACGAGACGATCTCGAAGCGACCACCGTCGATCCCCTGGTCGGAGAGGTAGCGCTTGACGGCCGCGGCGCGGCGCTGGCCTAACGCGAGGTTGTACTCGTCGGAGCCACGCTCGTCGGTGTGGCCGGCGACGCGGATCCTGAGCGACGGGTTGGCGCGGAAGATCGGGAGCTTCGCGTCCAGCGTGGCGCGGGCATCCGGCGACAGCTCGTCGGAGTCGTACTCGAAGTAGACCGGAGCGGCCAGCGTGGCCTTGGTCGTCGCCAGGGCGCGCTCACGTTCGGCAGCGTCACGCGCGGCGTTGGCCGCGGCAATGGAATCGGCGCGGCGCTTCTCGGACAGGGCAATGCTGTCGCGGCAGCGCTGGTCGCACGTCGGCGATGGCGTGGGGCCGCTGGGCGTCGGCGTCACCTCCGGCTTCTTGCGGCAGGCAGAGACGGCCGCGAGGGCCAGTACCGAGAGGGCGAGTACGCGAGTTCCACGAGTCATGTCGAAGTCCTTGCCTTGGGGAGAGGGTGAGGGTGTGGGGAAACGTTCATCGTGCGCGCAGCAACGGCGACCAGGCGCCGAAGCGTGCCCCTGCCGGGGCGTGCGTCAATTGGCGGACCGTGTTCGATTCCACATCGAGGACCCACAACTGCTTGGTCCCGCCGCGGTTCGAGGTAAACACCAGGTGTCGCGCGTCGGGAGCCCACGAGGGCTGTTCGTTGGTCCCCTCGCTCGTGTGTCGCTTGATGACCCGGTCACGCAGGCCGATCGTCATGACCTGCATGCGACCGGCGAGCTGCGCTTCGAAGGCAATCAGCCGCCCGTCGGGCGACCAATCGGGGTTCGCGCGGTAGGACTGGTCACCGAAATTGTACGGGGTGAGGAGTTCCGCGTTGGTCCCGTCGGCGTCGGAAATATACACCTCCGGGTGGCCGCTCCGGCCCGAGGTGAATGCGAGGCGACGCCCGTCGGGCGAGAAGCTCGGCTGCGTGTTGTCGCTCCCTCGCCCAACCGTGATGCGGCGTGCCGGTTCGTTGCCGAAGGCGTTGGTGGCGTAGAGGTCGGTCCCCGATTCCGCACCGTGCGCGTAGACGATCGTGTAACCGTCGGGAGCGAAGGTCGGGGTCATGTTCAGCCCACTCCGCGTCGGGAGGACGCGCGTGGCGCCACCGATCTCGCGGATGACCACCTGTTGCCCGGTCGCCCCCATCGTCATGTACGCGATGTGCGACGCCTTCGGATGCCAGACGGGCGACATGGCATTGCTGCCTGACGAGGTGATCGCGATGGCGTTGGCCCCATCGCTATCCACCTGCCAGACGCGTCCCGCGCTCACGTAGAGGATGCGGGTCGCCGCGATCCCGCGGACCCCGGTCACCCACTGCTCGATCTCGTCGGCAACCGCATGCAAGGCGAGCCGCCAGTCGGCCGACAGGGTGCCCGACGGGAGGGGGAACGCCTTGGTGCGCTCCGCGACGCCCTTCCCCGCGTTATGCACCGTCACCTGGATCCCGAACGAGGTCGGCGTCACCTGCAGGATCGCCGCCACCCCGAGACGCGTGAACAGCGGATAGTTTGGCCTGGCCGACCCGGAGCCGAACTGCGGGATCGCCGACGGCTCGAGGGTGATCACGTTGATCCGGTCGCCATAGGTGAAGTCGCGCTCGAGGATCGCGCGAATCGAGTCGCCGGCCGTCCCGTCGACGGGAAGGACGAGGACGCCGGGACGCGTCCCCGGCGCATATACCAACCCGATGCGCACCCCCGCGACGGTCGTGTCCTGCGCACGGGCAGGAGCGACGACCGCCGCGACGGCGGCGAGGGAGACGACACAAGCGAGCGCGCAGCGGCGCAGGAGCGACATCAGCGTATGAGTTGCGGATCGAAGCTGAAGATAACCGTCAGCACATCGTCCCTGAATCCGTCCGGGAGCGGACCGAACGACCCTGCGCGCGCGGCCGCCTCCACCGCCCCCTGCGCCTCGAGGTCGAACTCGTACGACCCCGAGCGCCGGCGGAACGAGAAGCCGGTCATGCTTCCGTCGCGCCGAATCAGGAAGAGCACCTCGGCCACGAGCGCCTGACCGCTCCGCGGCTTGAAGCGCAGCGCGATCTGACGGACGATGTTCTCCAAGTAACCCGGATACGGGAAGGGGATCCCCTGAATGCTGACGTTGGCGACGTCCGCCCCCTTTCCGCCCTCGGGACCACCCCCTGCCCGGGGAGCCGGGGTGTTGCGGGTCTGCACCTTGGCGGCGTTAGGCACCGGGGTGGCGCGCGGGGCCGCCGGCTTGCGCGGCGCCTTCTTCAGCGGGACCGCCGATTCGTCAGGCGCCGCGGCGCGCTTGGGGGTCGGTGCAACCTCGGGCGGAGTGGCCGGGACCTGCTCCGCGACCTGGCCAATGGCCCGGGGCCCCGCGGGCGCCGCCACCAGGTCCACCTGGTACACCGGGGGGAGCGCCACCTTGCGCTCATGGGCCACCAGCAGCAGCCCCACCACCAGCGAGAGGTGCAGCAGGACCGACATCGTGGCGGGGAGCCCGAGCGCTCCTCGCCCGGCGCGCGGCGTCACGGCTTCTCCGGCTCCACGATCATGCCAACTCCGCTCGTCCCCGCCTTGACCATCACGCCAAGCACCCGAACCACCGAACCGTAGGGGACCGATGCGTCGGCGCGAAGGAAGACGCCGCGCTTGGCCCGCTGGTCGGCGAGCGCCTTGAAGGCAGCGCGGAACTCCTCGAACGTCATCCTGGTCTCGTCGACGAAGACGTTCCCCTGCCGGTCGACGGTGACCACCAGCCCGCTCTTCGGCTCGAGTGCCCGTGCCTCGCCCTTGGGGAGTTGCACATCGACGCCCCCCTGCATCATCGGCGCGGTGATCATGAAGATCACGAGCAGGAGCATCATCACGTCGATGAGACTCACCACGTTGATCTCGGCGTTGAGCGGGGTCCGCTCACCACGTCGGCGTCCCATCGCCGTTTAGATCCGGTCCTCACGCACGAGGAGCGCGATCAGCTCCGAGCCGAACCCCTCCAGCTCCCCCTCGATGCGGTTGAGGCGGTTCGCAAAGATGTTGTAAGCGAACACCGCTGGGATCGCGACCGCAAGCGCCGCCGCCGTGGCCGTCAGCGCAGCCGCCACGCCAGGGGCGACGGAGGCCACGTTGCCGGAGCCGCGCGTGGCGATGCCGACGAACGACTGGATGATCCCCAGCACCGTCCCGAAGAGCCCGATGAGCGGTGACGCCGAGCCGATCGTCGCCAGCCAGGGGACATAGTGCGCCAACGCATCCCGCTCCGACTCGGCCTGCGAATCGAGGACCAGGCGCAACGCTTCGACCTGCGACGCACTGAAGCGCGCCGATCGATCGGGGGTGGCCGCCATCGCGGGGCGCGTGTCCGACATGAAGCGCTCCGCGCGCTCGAGGACCTGCGCGAACGGGCTCGCCCCTCCCTTCCGGGCCAGCGCCGCGACATCGGCGAGCGAGTGCGCCCGCTCGAAGCCCTCCATGAAGCGGCGCGATGCGCGCTTCACCCGGGCGAACTCGCGCCACTTCGCGAGCACGATGGTCCAGCTCACGAGCGAGAGGACCGCGAGGAAGGCGAGAACGACCTTGGTGACGATGTCGGTCGAGACGAGGAGGTCCCACGACGATTCGGGCACCGCCGCGCCCACCTGCGCCAGCACGAGCGAGGTCACGCCGAGCCCCCGCGGAGCTTGGCCGCGAAGTACTCGAAGGTCCGGCGCGTCCCGTCGGCGAGCGACATCTCCGGGCGCCATCCCAGCTCACGCGCCGCCTTCTCGACGTTCACCGCCGAGCGTTGCTGCTCGCCGGGACGTGCTGGCGCGTGCTGCACCGGAACGTTGGAGCCCGCGGCCCCCTGGAGCGCTGCCGCGAGTTCGAGCACCGTCGTCTGGACGCCCGTTCCGACGTTGTAGGCCCGCACGTCGAGCTGGGCGGCCTTGGGGAGCGTCGCCTCGGCGGCGGCAACGTTCGCCCGCGCCACGTCACCGGCGTACACGTAATCGCGCGTCTGGAGCCCCTCGCCGAAGACCGTCAACGCCTCACCCTTGAGGATGCGGTTGCAGAAGATCGCCACGACCCCAGCCTCCCCGTGCGGGTCCTGTCGCGGGCCGTAGACGTTCGAGTAGCGCAGCGCGACCGTGTCGAGCCCGTGGATGCGCGCGTAGTACCCGAGGTAGTACTCCACCGACAGCTTCGCGATCCCGTATGGCGACTCGGGATCTTTCGGCATCGACTCCATCGTCGGGACCGAGACGAAGTCGCCGTAGATCGCGCCTCCCGTCGACGAGAAGATGAAACGCGTCCGGTGCCCGGACGCCCGCACCGCCTCGAGGAGGTTGAGCGTCCCCACGATGTTGATGGTGGCGTCGTACATCGGGTCGTTCACGCTCTTGCGCACGTCGATCTGCGCGGCGAGGTGGCAGAGGACGTCGTACTTCCCGTCCTTCACCAGCGCCGCCGCCTCGGGCGAGCCGATGTCCGCCACATGCAACGTCGCCCCATCGGCGACGTTCTCGCGCTTCCCTGACGAGAGGTTGTCGAGGATGTCGACGTGATACCCGCGGCTGAGGAGGAGTTCGACGACGTGCGAGCCGATGAAGCCGGCGCCGCCGCTGACCAGGGCACGGCGACTCACGCGACCACCTTGCCGCCCATCGGGGCAGCGTCAGGGGCGGCGTTGCGCGCGACGGACCACACGAAATGCTGCGGGACGAGAAGCATCACGACGTGTTCTTCCTCACTGGTTGGAGTCTGCGGCGGTCACCCGGCGCGACCGATGCGTGCTGACGCTTTCCGCGCGACGACCTAGACAAACGGCGCCGGGGATTCCCCAGCGCCGTGCCTCTCGTACTCGTCGTCGGCGTGCTTGGGACGCGAGGTGCGCCCACAATGTAACCACGGTGCGCCCGCTCAGGGGAGCGTGCTCCCGATGCGCGCGCGGGACCCCACACGAAGCGCCGGCTGCGACTGTTGTACTATCAGCGCGCTCG
>DAIESF010000290.1 GCA_027346425.1 Gemmatimonadota bacterium
GATCTGGCCGCCCGTAGCCGCGACCAGCTCGGCGGGGGGATGTCGGGGATGCTCTTTGCCATGCTGGGCCAGCGGAAACTGCGCGACGAACTCGAAGGGCACACCCATGCAGCCGTCGGTGCGCTGCCCACCCTCCCCGCCGCCAGCAGCAAGCTCGACTCGATCCTCCCGCTCCTGATGTTGCAGCCGAACCTGTTCGGCGGAGCGACGGGGGGACAGTCCGGCGCGAGCGGCCAGGAGGCGATGTCGCCGCTGATGCTGATGCTCATGCTGCAGTTCATGGATTGAGCGCTGCCACCATCGATCGGGAGATTCTCCATGAATTCGCTCATGCTATTCATGCTCGCCTCCGACTTGTCCAAGCCGCAACGCAGGGACCTCGTCGAGCGGTTGTTCCCGCTGGCGATCCCGGCGGCCGGCGGCCAGCGGTTCGCTTTCGCCGCGATCACCGCCGATCAACAGGTACGGCGCGACGCGCAGGCGGAACGACGCCTGGTGGAGGAGATGGTCCGCGCCCTCGTCAAGGCGGAGCAGGTGAGCAAACCGGAAGACCTCGCGCAGTTCCCGTCGCTACAGGCGGCGTTCAACAGGCTCCCTGCTGCCGCACAAGCGCAACTCTTCACCCCCTCAGCCGACAAGTCAGATGGTGACCGCCGAACTGCTACAGCAGACCGCACAACGCTTCGCGGAACGCCAGCCCGAACGTAACGAGCACCTCGCGAAGCTCCGCGCCGGTGCGGTCCTCGAGGCCGACACGCCGGAACGCGTTCGCCAGCGCGTCGCGCGCGTCGCGCGGATGGTCATCGAGACGGAGGGGACCGCGACCTCCGCCTCTGGCCAGCCGTCGGGCGCTGCACAGACGGTGCTCGAGCGCATCATGGGGAAGAACGACCTCATGAGCGTGCGCTACCTCGAGCTTGCCCTTCGGGTCGCGCGCACCGTGGGGCGGGTGCACGTGAAGGCGGCGGACGGGAGTCCCCGCGGATACGGCACGGGCTTCCTCGTCACGCCGCAGTTGCTCCTGACGAACAACCATGTGCTCGACAGCGCGGCGAGCGCCGGCGCGAGCCGCGTCGAAATGGACTTCCAGGAGAACGTCGACGGTCGGCTCCTCACCTCGACCTTCTTCGGCTTCGACCCGGCGTCGTTCTTCACCACCGACAAGGGGCTCGATTTCACCCTCGTCGCGCTCAAGGGTGACCCGGCAAAGGCGTCATCCTACGGATGGAACGGACTCGCCGCCGCCGAGGGGAAGGTGATCGTCGGCGAGTACGTCAGCATCATCCAGCACCCGAGCGGGGAGCGGAAGCAGGTGGCGATTCGCGAGAACCGCATCATCGACGTCCTGGAGTCGTATCTCCATTACCAGACCGATACCTCGCCAGGCTCGTCAGGCTCACCGGTCTTCAACGACCAGTGGGAGGTCGTGGCGCTGCACCACTCGGGGGTGCCGAAGAAGGATGCGCAGGGGCGCCTCCTCACGAAGGACGGCAGGGTGTGGACGCAGGACATGGGCGAGCAGCAGATCCAGTGGATCGCCAACGAAGGGGTGCGCATCAGCCGCATCCTCAAGCACGTCGAGGGGCTATCCCTCCCAGGAGGGCAGGCCGCGCTGCGCAAGCAACTCCTCGAGTCGCCAGCCGGATGGCAAGGCGGCACCGGCGGGGCGAGGGAGGTGGCGGAGATGAATGTCCCCGAAGTGAGCGAGCCACGAGAGGCGTGGATGTGGCCGGAAGCCGCTCCCGCTGCGGTCACGGCGCCCGAATCGGCCGTGGAGTGGCTCATGGCGTAGCAGGCGAAGGTGTTTGCCGAACGATGGATCAGGGAGGGAACATGTCGGCAGAGGGCGAACTCATTCGTCTCGCGCCATCGCGCGACGGCGCTGAAAGCGTGCACGAGTGGAGCGAGTCGCTCCCATCGACCGAGTACGAGGGCGAGTTCGCCCCGCCGCGCGTGCGGATCCTCTGGCCCGCCCTCGGATTTCCGGCCGTCATCGCGCCGCGCGCCAACGCCTCGGGCGATCCGGTCAGGATCAGCGATGCCACCAGGTGCCTAACGCTGCTCGTCCTCTCCGACCGCAAGGTCCTCGGTCCCGACGTCGTGGCGGCGTCGCTGCGCTATGTGCCGTGGAGCGAGCGCGGACGGCGCCACATCCCCGCCGGCGCCGCCGGCTCCTTCGACGAATCGGATATCCAGGTCCCCACCAACCGCTCCGGCATGACGCTCGCCATGCCGAACATGCACGACGAACTCGGCGAGATGGTCATGTGCGGCGGCGACGTGGACGGGGGAAGGAGCGTCGTCGGCACCCTGGCCGCCTCCGTGCGCGCCTTCTACCGTGCGCAGGGGCTCGAGTACCTCCACGAGATCCGCGTCAGCGAACAGGCGTCGGCACGACTGAGCGAAGGACTCTACCACCTGTTCTGGAACAACCGCAGCCCGGGGGAGAGCGCTCCCTCCGACGAACTCGCGTTGCTGCTGGAGCGCTTCGCGAAGCCTCGGCGGGCCGGGCTCGCTGCGCAGTGGCCGCAGCACGAGGGATTCCTGCTGAACGAGTACGAGTTCGAATACCGCCCGTTGCATCCGTTCACCGGTTCACCCGTGCGAGGGCGTCGGTCGGAGCTCCTGCACCCGGTCTTCGTCTCGCGCGCTGGGCGCGAGGCGCTGCGCGTGGGGCACATCACCGATACGCACGTGTGCGTCCGTGCCGACGTGTATGGTCAGAACCTGCAGCGGAACGCCACCAAGGCGGTGTACAACAACTGGAACGTCTCCTTCTCCCGCGCATACGAGGGTGCCAAAAAGGATAGCGACATCATCCTCCTCACCGGCGACCTGATCGACTACGGACGCGGCCACTGGGGACAGCGGGAGATCGACAAGCTGGCCAGCGACGCGCTGTACCAGGTGGACCGGAACTGGTTCCTCTTCCACGACCTCCTTGCTTCCGGCGACGCGTATCGCGTCCCCGCGTACACGATCCTCGGCAACCACGACTGGCGCATCAATCCCTATCCGCCATTCGCCGTGGTGGGGGCGCCGCCGCCGCGGTCGATGCTGCACGACCACGCGCGGTGGACGACGACCGAGCAGCGGCGAATCCTCGAGACCGCGCACGGGGCCGGCCACACGTCACAGTTCTCTTACAAGTTCGATGCCGAGAACGGCTTTGTTGACAACCTGCGGAAAGCAGGCACCGTACTGAAGGCCGTCGGTGCGCTCCTCGCGCAGACGAAGACCATGGATGTTCCGGGGAGCCCGGCCGAGACGACCATCGCCTCGGTCGAGTGGTACCTCCTCGCGGTCAATCCTTTCTTCGACTACATGGTCACCTTGCCCGGCGGGCACCAGCTCCTGATGCTCGATTGGGTGGAGGACGAGGATGTCCTCTTCCCGGTGGTGTACAAGGGGAAGGAATGGCCCTACATGCTCTGGCAGCTCGACGAGGCCGCCGATCCCGGCCCCAAGGCCAGGCGCGCTCTCACGACGATGCAGAAGTGGCTCGTCGAACAGCTCATCGCCGCTCCCGGTTCGGCCAAGCTGATCGGAATTCACGCACCCCCCATCGGGCCGTACCCTGACTGGAAGGATGAGGAGCTGCTGATCGGGCGGAAGACATACGCCAATCCGCAACGCGCGCGCGGTCCCACCAACTACGCCACGCGGCGCCCCGACGGGACCATCGACGAGTGGCACGGGCATCCCATCTTCGCCCTCGCACCGAAGAACGGCGACGCGGGCGTCGTGGCGGACTACGGTTCCTTCTCGAGGAGTCGTGACTGGCTCATCAGGGCGCTGGCGAACCCGAAGCACGGCATCCGTGCGGTGTTTTCGGGGCACATACATCGCAACGGGTTGTTCGTCGTGCACCAGCCGGGCGAGGCCTCGAAGAAGCTGCTGGGCGATGACCTGCTGGTACGCCTCGTGGTCCCCGCGGCGGCCCGCGGCGCCAAGGCGCCGGCGGCGTCGCGCACCCCCGAAGGGGGGCACGGGCCGCTGTATGTCGTCACCACCAGCGCCGGTCCTCGCGGCAACGACCAGTTCCGCGAGCCTAACGACGCGGAAAGACGGAGCGGCGGGCTGACGCTCGATCCGGGTTACTCCCAGCTCCAGCTCTCGGCCGACGGGACGATCCAGAACTTCGAGTTCCGCTTCATCGATACGGGGGTGCGCAAAGGGCGCGAATCGTTCGAGGAAGTCGTCGCTGCGCCGCAGGAGGGGTGGAGCTTCAGCGAGGCGACGCTGGCGGAGCTGCTCGGTGAGGTGCGTACCGACGCGCCCGCCCATGCGGGGGAGGAGTCGGCGATGGGGGCGGAGTATGACGACGTGAGCCGGCGGATTGCCGAGGCGGTGGGGACTGTGCTGGGCGGTGACACG
>DAIESF010000459.1 GCA_027346425.1 Gemmatimonadota bacterium
GCTCCTCCCGTCGCACTACATGGCGACGCATCACGGCTACGAGTGGCTCATCGGTCCCGGGCTGGCGCTCGACACCACGAAGCTCTTCCTCGTCGCGACCGAACTGTTCGGCAACGGCTACTCCTCGTCCCCGAGCAACACTCCGGAGCCCTTTCACGGTCCGCGATTTCCGGTGACGACGATCCGCGACAACGTGGAGGCGGTGCACCGGCTGCTCGTCGAGGATCTCAAGGTCACACACCTGCGCGCCGTGATCGGCTTCTCGATGGGGGCGCAGCAGGCGTTCCAGTGGGCGGTGAGCTACCCGACCTTCGCCGATCGCATTGTCGCCACCTCAGGGACGGCGAAGACATTCGGGCACGGGATCGTGCGGCTGGAAGGACAGATCGCCGCCCTCACCGCCGATCCTTCGTTCAACGGCGGCGACTACGTGGTGCCACCAAGGGCCGGGCTCGAGGCGTTCGGGATGGTGTGGGCGGGATGGCTCTACTCGCAGGAGTGGTGGCGGCGCGAACTCTGGCGCACGAACACTCCGCCGGGGACGACCTTCGAGCAGGTGGTGCAGACGATGCGCACGCGCTTCAACGCCGATGCGAACAACTACATCCTGCAGGCGCGTACCTGGCAGCGTCACGACGTCGGTGGCACGCCGGGCTTTGGCGGCGACGTGGAAAAGGCGCTGCAGTCGATCCAGGTCCCGCTGCTCTACATGCCGTCGGAGACCGACCTGTACTTTCCGATGACCGACGCGCGCTTCGAGGCGCAGTTCATCCCCAAGGTGCAGTTCGACCCAATTCCGTCGCTCTGGGGGCACCCGGCGGGGGCGGGGGCGAGTCAGGCGGACAGGAAGTTCCTCAACGAGAAGATCGGGGCGTTTCTCGCGACGGCGGGCCGTTAGGCAAACCGGGGAGTCGGTGGGCACGCGCCTCCCCCGAGGCGGTGCCCACGCGTCCCGAGCGGTCGCTCAGTGCTTGTGCCCACCCTGCTGCGGGTGATGCTTGCAGCTCACGTTGGGGTTGAACTGGGCGAAGACACCGTTCGGGTTCTCCCGGTATAGCCAGACGTGCCGGTCGTAGTGCGGCTCGAACATGTGCGCCTCGTCAATCGTCGTCGACGGGTCGTCGGCCATACGATCCCACGGCACCCCCAGGTAAGTCGGCGGCGAGGTGTGCCCCGCCTTCTCCCACGCACTGGCGAAGACGAGATTCTCCACCGCCACCAGCTCGAGCGAACTGTCGCGCTGAGGCTCATAGATGAGGACGGCGGGGCGCGTGAAGTCGGTGTGCGTCCCCGTGCCGTTCACTCGCGGCGACGGCGGCGCGGTGATGCCGAGCAGGTCAGGCCGAATGAAGTGAATCCCCATCGCGCCGAGCGCGGCGGGGCGCCCCATCAGCTCCGCGGAATCGCAAATGTTCCTGGGGTCGCGGAGATACCCTTCGGCGAGCGCGACCTTCACGTCGCGAAAGCGCTCGGTCGCTCGGCGCACCGTAGCCAAGTCGGGATCGGCGGCCGTGACGCCGGCTGGCGTGCTCGCTCGCACGGCAGGCGTTGCGCCCTGGCTGGACTGTGCGTGGAGCGCCGGCGCGACCATGGCCACGGCGACGGCAAGAAGCGGGGTAGAAAGGTGGAAGCGCATGGCGCATCTCCGAATCGATGAGGTTCCCGGTCACCGGCAGGGTGCGCGGTGACCGGCCGGAGCGGGCGAAACCCGGGCGGCGATCCTAAAGTGGTTCACTTCTGAGATATTCGCATGGGTCAAGCGACCCAGCCGGACGTGGGGGAGCGAGGCGTACTTCTCGCGGCTCGCCGGGTCGAGTGGTCCTGTCTTTGCGCGGAGCTGCCAAGGCTATCGGTGCGCCAAACGACGAGCAGCAAGGTCATCGGGAGTTTCTCGGCTCCAGGGGGCCATACCTCCCCGTTGAGCTTTCGCATTCCGCGACCTGGCGCGAGCTTTGTGAAGCCTCCCGCGGCAATCCGGCAGGGGTAGCAGGTGGTGTCCGGGCCGGGAAGAGGAGCATGGGGTCACCATGACGCTGATCGCCACGACGCCTGATCCTGCGTCAAGAGGTTCGGCTGCGCAGGACGAGCAGCGTGTCCTCGACGAGGTTCGCGCGCTCGCCCTCGAGCTGGGGGGAGAGCGCGCCGCCCGTGCCGTGGCCCTGACCGCGTCGCTCGAGCGCGACATCGGACTCGGGAGCCTCGAGCGGGTCGAACTCATGGCGCGCCTGGAGCGTGCATTCGCGCGCGAACTGGGCGACGCCTTCCTCCTCTTCGACACCCCGCGCGAGATCGCGCTCGCGCTCCCCCAAAGCGCCCCTGCGCGCGTGGCGGTGGCCGCTCGTGAGGCGCCGATTGGTCCCGCGAGTGCGCTCCCGATCGACCAGCTCCCGACGCTCGTCGAGGCGCTGCGTCAGCGCGCCCTCGCCGAACCGGGACGCACGCATGTGCTCCTGCACGGCGACGCGCGCATGCAGCCCGTCTCCTACGCCGAGCTCTGGGATGGCGCGTCGCGGATCGCCGCCGCCCTTCGAGCGAGAGGGCTCGGCATCGGAGATCCGGTCGCGCTCATGCTCCCGACCGGACTCGACTACCTGCAATCCTTCATGGGAGTGCTGGCGGCGGGGGGGATCGCTGTTCCGCTGTACCCGCCGGCGCGACTCGACCGGTTGGGAGAGTACCTGCAGCGCCAGTCGCGCATCCTGGCCAACGCCGATGCGCGCTTCCTCATCGCCATGCCCGAGGCGCTCCCGGTGGCGCGCATGCTCCGGGGGGGAGCCGCTGCACTCGCGGAGACGGTTACCGTCGACGCGCTTCGCGACCACGAGGCCCCGACGTCGCCGGTGGCGCTGACCCCGGGCGATGCGGCGCTCATCCAGTACACGTCGGGAAGCACGGGAGACCCTAAAGGCGTGGTGCTGTCGCACGCCAACCTGCTGGCCAACATCCGCGCCATCGCCACCGGCGCCGCCATGCAGCCCACCGATGTCGGCGTCAGTTGGCTCCCGCTCTACCACGACATGGGGCTCATCGGGACGTGGCTCGCCTGCATGGTGGAGGGGATCCCGCTCACGCTGATGTCGCCGCTCAGCTTCCTCGCCCGCCCCGAGCGGTGGTTGTGGGCCATACACCAGCAGCGCGCGACGATGTCGCCCGCCCCCAACTTCGCCTTCGAGTTGTGCGTGCGGAAGATCAGCGATGAGGCCATCAAGGGGCTCGACCTCTCGTCGTGGCGCTGCGCGCTCAACGGCTCGGAGCCGGTGAGCGTGGCCACGCTCGATCGCTTCGTGGAACGATTCGCCCCGTACGGCTTCCGACGCGAGGCGTTGATGCCGGTCTACGGCCTCGCCGAGTGCTCAGTCGCGCTCTCCTTCCCCCCGGTTGGACGAGGGCCGCTGGTGGACCATGTGGCGCGCGAACCCTTCGCACGGGAGCGCCGCGCAGTGATCGCTCCCGCCACCGATGCCTCAGCACTGTCCTTCGTCTCGGTCGGGCGCGCGCTCCCGTTGCACGAGATTCGCCTGCTCGACGACGCCGGTCGCGACGCGACCGAGCGCGTCGTGGGACGCCTGCAATTCCGCGGGCCGTCGTGCATGCGGGGCTACTATCATAACGAGGAGGCCACGGCTCGCGCCGTTCACCCCGACGGTTGGATCGAAAGTGGAGACCTTGCCTACATCGCCGATGGAGAAGTCTTCATCACCGGGCGCCTCAAGGACCTGATCATCAAGGGGGGGCGCAACCTCGTGCCGCAGGAAGTGGAGGAGGTGGTGGGATCGGTAGAGGGGATCCGCAAGGGGTGCGTCGCCGCCTTCGGCGTTCCCGACGAGGCCACCGGAACGGAACGGTTGATCATCCTGGCCGAGTCGCGTGCCGAGTCGCCTGGCGAGCGCGACCGGTTGGAGCGCGAGGTGATCGCAGCGGTTGCTACCGGGGTCGGGGTGCCGCCGGACGAGGTACATGTCGCGCCCCCCGGCGCTGTTCCGAAGACTCCCAGCGGGAAGATTCGCCGGGCCGCGGCGCGCGAGGCGTACCTTGCCGGGCGCATGTCCGCCGAGGGGATGCCGTTGCGCCTGAAGGTGGGGCTCGCCGCGGGACAGGCGTTAGGCGTCCTCGAGGGCGCGGGTCGCCGGGCGCGGCGCGCCGTCGAGGTGATCGCGATGGGGGTGGCATGGCTTACCGCGCTCGTGCTGCTTGGGCCGATCACCCTCGTCCTCGCGCGCACACTGCCCGAGGGGCGGGCGGTCCGCGCGCTCAGCCGCGTGCTCAGTCGCATCGCGGTGGCGCTGTGCGGCTGCCGCGTGTTTGTCGAGGGGCGTTCGCGCATGCCTGTGGCGGGACGGTTCGTGCTGGTCTCCAATCATGCGTCCTATGCCGACGCCCCGGTACTCCTCGCCGCATTGCCTGGTGACTATCGTTTCGTTGCCATGCGGGAAGTGTTGTCGTGGCCCCTGGTGGGGATGTTGGCGCGCCGCGGGCTGCATCCATTGGTCGATCGCTTTCACGCGAAGGCGAGCGTGGCCGACGCGGCGGCGGTCGAGCAGCGCCTCCGTCAGGGCGAGGCGCTCCTGTTCTTCGCCGAAGGGGGATTCTCGGCGGCCCGGGGGCTGCGTCCGTTCCGGCTCGGCGCCTTCCACGCCGCCGTTGCAACTGGAGCGCCGGTGGTGCCGGTCGCGTTGCGCGGGACGCGTCAGGTCCTGCGGGCCGGCGAGGTCGCCCCGCACCCGGGGCGCGTCCACGTCTGGATCGGGGAGCCGCTCACACCCAACGGCAATGACTGGCGGGCGGTGGTCGACCTGCGTGACCGCACCGTCGAGGCGATCGCGCAGCACTGCGGCGAGCCGGAGCTCGCCGCCGGGAATGTCAGTCGCGCGATAGCTGAGCCGAAGTAGTGAAGCGCAGTCACTCGCCTTCGACGCGCGCGGCGGCGCGTCCCCGTTCACGCGGCCGCGACACTACAGGCCATCTCATACATGGTCGCCGGCGCGCCGGCGCCCTGCGCCGGCCAGAAGCCGTCGACCATTTATGAGATGGCTGCTATTCCTCCCGCAGCACCGTCGCCGGATCGAGTCGCGCCGCCCGTCGCGCGGGGATCCACCCCGCCACCAACCCCACGACCGCGAGTGCCAGCGCGCCAGCCCCGAACGAGAGCGGGTCGCGGGGGGTGAGCCCGAACAGCAGTCCGCCCACGAAGCGTGAGAGCCACCACGTCGCCGCGCTCCCGAGCACGACCCCTCCCGCGACGAGGAGGGCCACCCGTCCCATTACCAACCGCATGACGCCCGCCGGCGCCGAGCCTAACGCCATGCGGATCCCCAGCTCGGCGCGGCGGCGAGTGACCGCGTAGGCGGTCACGCCGTACAGTCCGACCCCCGCCAGCAGCAAGGCCAGGGCGCCGAAGAAGGCGGAGAGGAGCGCCACCATCCGCTCCTGTGTGAGCGACCCGTCCACCTGCTGCTCGAGCGTCGTGACGCGCATCGAAAGGGCAGGGTCCACTTGGACCACGGCGGCGATGAGCGCGCGGCCGAGCGTGGCCGGCGCGCCGCGTTCGGTGCGCACGCTCAGGCTGATCGACGACTGGGTTCGCCCGCTCTGCGCGATCGGCAGGTACATCGTGGGCGGGAGGGTGTCGCGGAGCGATCCGTACACGGCGTCCTTGGCCAGCCCGACGATCTCGAAGACCTGGGTTGGCGATCCCATGAAGCCGGGCTGCCGCAGGATGCGCCCGATCGGGTTGCCGCCGCTGAGGTGCTTCCGCACGAAGGTCTCGTTCACCACCGTCACCCGCGGCGCACCGACGCGGTCGCGCGCGTCGAAGTCGCGCCCGGCAAGGAGCGGCGTCCCGTAGGTCGCGAACCACCCGGGCGTGAGCATGTTGACGTTGGTGAGGCGATCCTCCTCGGCGCGCGGCGGCATCCCGTCGACCTCGATGAGGTTGTTCCAGGTGCTCCCGCTTACCGGGGTGACGACAGAGAGCGCGGCCTGGCTCACCCCGGGGACCGCGAGGGCGGCGCGCTGCAGCCGCTCGTACAGCGCCACCCTCGCCGACGTGTCGACGGCGCTGCGCGAGGCGTCCACCCGCACGACCAGGACGCGGTCGCGGTCGAAGCCAAGGCGCATGGTGGTGAGGGTGGTGAAGGTGCGGAGGAACAGGGCCGCCCCGACGACGAGGACGAGCGAGAGCGCTACCTGCACGACGACGAGGCTCCCCCCGAGCCCCACGCGCCCGTCGCCGGAGTTACCGCGCCCCTGTTCGCGCATCGCCTCCATTGGGCGCGCCTGCGCCGCGCGCAGCGCCGGGGCCGTCCCGAAGAGGAGGGCGGTCCCGATGGCGACGGCCGCCGTGAAGGCAAAGACACGCCAGTCCAGCGAAAGGTCGAGTGCGGCCGCGGTGCCCCGCGTGGAAAGCTGGCTCACGAGGAGGCGGCTCCCCCACACGGCGAAGAGGATCCCGAGCAGCGCCCCGCTGGCGGACAGGAGCGCACTCTCGGCAAAGAGCTGCCGCGCCAGCCGGGCACGCGAGGCGCCTAACGCCTGGCGTACGCTAAGTTCGTGGCGGCGCGCCGTAGCGCGGGCCAGGAGGAGGTTGGCGATGTTGCCGCAGGCGATGAGCAGCACGAGCCCTACCACCGCCATGATCACGAGGAGCGGGCGCTGGTAGGAATCGCGCAGCCGCGACGTGCCGGTGCTCGCCTCGACCAGGACGTACGGATCGCGCAGGTAGCGCTCGACGTTTTCCGGGCGGTAGTGCTGGGGGATGGTCGCCTCGCGCACCTGGGGCTGCATTTGCCGCATGGCGGCATTCGCCTCGGCGAGCGCCTGCCCCGGGCGGAGTCGCACGATCCCCTGCAGCCACCAGTACGACCGCTGGTCGAGGGCACTCTCGTGACCGCGGATGGCTCGTTCCGCTCCCAGCGGGATGGCGACGTCGAAGCGGCGCCCCACCTCGGGGCCGAAGAAGCCGGGCGGGGTGACCCCGATGATGGTGAAGGCCTTCCCGTCGAGGGTCAGGGCGCGCCCCAGCACGTCACGCGCACCGCCGTAGCGGCGCTCCCAATAGGCGTGGGAGATCACGGCCACCAGCCCGGCGTCGCCGCCTCCCCACCGGTCATCGCTGGGGGTGAAGGTGCGTCCGAGATACGCGGGGACGCCAAGCACGTCGAAGATCCTCCCGCTGGCGTACATCCCGTCGATCAGCTCCGCCTCGCCGCCAGCTGCAAGATTGAATCGCTGCATCGACCAGACGAAGGCGCCGTCGAACGCCCCCTCGCGCGCGCGGATTTCCTCCCAGATGGGGTTGGTGAGCGATGCCGGTCGCGACTCGACGGTCACCAGCGCCAGGCGGTTGGCGTGCGGCACCGGGAGGGTGCGCAGGATGAGCGTGTCGAGGATGGAGAACATCGCCGTGTTCGCGCCGATCCCCAGGGCGAGCGACAGGATGGCGACGGTGGTGACGAGCGGCGTGCGGCGAAGGGCGCGCCAGGCATCGCGAAGGTCGTGCACGGGAGGACTCGGCGAAGGTGACTTCCGGTTGGATGACACGAACGCGACGATGGTTGCTTCCCCAGGGTGCCCTGCTACCGCCCCCTCCCATCACGCCACGCCAGGAAGGCTTCCCGCGACGTCATCGCCGGCCGGTAGCCGAAGACGTCGTTCAGCCGCGTATTGTCGAGCACCGGGCGATAGCGAAGGAAGTCCACCTGCTCCGGACCGTAGCGCGTGAGCCCGAGCGGCTTGAGCAGCGCCAGCGCCCCCTGGAGCAGCCAGGCCGGGATGCGCAGCACCGACTTGTCGAGCAAGGTCGCGATGTCGTCGATCGTCAGCGCTCCGTCACCTGCAACGTTGAAGATCCCCGTCACCGGCGCATCGACCGCCCGCACCAGGCACCCCACCACGTCGCGGTCGTGGATGAAGACGAACGGCGACGCCGACCCGCGAATGGCGAGGAGGCGCTTGCGCTCGAAGAGGGCGGTGATCTGGTTGTTGACCGTGGCGCCGAGGATCGTCCCGACGCGGAAGATCACCTGCTCGAGCGCCGGGTGCGCCTGGGCGCAGTGCGCCAGCGCCTCCTCCACGAGGCGCTTGTGCCAGCTGTAGGCAAAACGCTCGTTGCCACGGATCGGGTCGCTCTCGCGCAGCCCGACAGGATTGTCGGCGTGGTAGCCATACGCGGCGCCGCTCGAGGTCACGACAATGCGCCGCACGCCAGCCGCGACACATGCCTCGAGCACCCGCCGGGTCCCCTCGACATCCACGGAGTACTCGAAGGCGCGCGTGCTCCCCTTGGGTGGGGTGACGATCGAGGCGAGATGTACCACCACCGTGATCCCATGCTGCTGCAGTACGGCGTCTAGCCCGCTGTCGCGCACGTCGTGCCTGACGAAGGTGATCCCCGACGGGAGCGCATCCGGCGGGCGGATGTCGGCGGCGACCACCGCCCCCAGTTTCCCGGCACGCGCGCGCTCCGCCAACTCGGCGATCAGGAGGAGTCCGATGTAGCCGGATGATCCGGTCACGAGGACTGAGGGGAGCATCACCGCACCGATTGAGGAGTCAACACCGTACCGGACTCACGACGCGCCGTGTGGGACAGGGAGCGGCCTCCGTGACCAGTACGTCGCCAGGGTCAACCCCGCCACGATGTGCCAGATCCCCCACCACGCGGCGACGATGGCCATCCCGCCAAGCCCGTCGAAGAAGGTGAAGATCAGGATCAGCCCGAGTCCGGAGTTCTGGATCCCGACCTCGAAGCTCACGGCTCTTCGGTCGCGCGGCGGAAGCCCGAGCGCGGCGGCGGTCCAGTAGCCGGTCGCGAGGGCGATCGCGTTATGGAGCGCCACGGCGATCACGACCAGGCGCACGTAGACGATGAAATAGCGCCAGTTCCCGGCGAGCGCGGCGAGGAGGAAGGCGGCGAAGATCGCGATCGAGAATCGCTTGAGGGGCAGGCGCGCGCGATCGGCGAATGAGGGCCACCGGCGCGCGACCAGCACTCCCACGGTGAGTGGGATGCCGAGCAGGACGAAAGTCGTGACGAACATCTCCACCGGGTCCACGGCAACGTCGCGCAGGATGAGCCGCGTCGGCTCATACAGTGCCCCCCAGAAGCGCAGCACGAGCGGCGTCATCACCACCGAGAGCACGGTCGACGCCGAGCTGATGCTCACCGAGAGCGCGGTGTTGCCGCCGGCGAGATGCACGAGGAAGTTGGAGATGTTCCCCGCGGGGCAGCTCGCCACCAGCATCATCCCCAGGGCGATGCTCGGCGCCGGCCGGATCAGGAGCACCAGCAGGAAGGTGAACGCCGGGAAGACCAGGTAGTGCCCGGCCAGCCCGA
>DAIESF010000467.1 GCA_027346425.1 Gemmatimonadota bacterium
GAGCGATCGCCCAGGCGTCGTACCTGGTCGATGGGGGAATCGCCCCGCTCGACCCCGCCACCGTCCGCGCGGTGGTGGCCCGGGCTACCGAGGTGGCGCGGCAGTGGGCCACTGCCCCGGCGACGGCCAGTCCTCGTTAGGTACGCGCAGGCGCAGGCGCAGGCGCCGGCGTCCGATGCGCCGGCGCGATGGCCGCAACACCGGAACGATGGGAGTGAAGCATGTCAGCGGTTCGGCTCTTCGTGTATGGCTCGCTTCGGCGCAACGCCGAAGGGGGATCGCATCCCCTCCTGGCTGATGCCGGCTTCCTCGGCCCGGCGACGGTCCCGGGAACGCTCTATTCGGTCAACTGGTACCCCGGGCTTGTGCTGAGCGGCGATGGGACGGTGCATGGGGAACTGTACGAACTCCCGATTGCCCGCGCCGATGCGATGCTGCACGCGCTCGACGACTACGAGGGCGGGGGATTCCGCCGGCGAAAGGCGCATGTGCTAGCGGCATTGGGGGACGCGAGCGATGCCTGGGTGTACATCTATGACGGCCCCGTGCACGCGCTCGAGACGATCGCGTCAGGCGACTACGGAACGCCGGTGCACCGGGCACACCCCTAGGAACCGTGCGCCGCCACATACGCCGGTCCTTCGCTGCCATGCCTCCAGCCTCCGTCCTCATGTATCCGAGATCCTACCCCCTCATCGCCGTCGTCGCGGCGCTTGTCGCTTTCGCTCCGCGCGCCTTGCAGGCGCAGCACACCGACCACGCCGCCCATACCGCGAAGCCACCGGCGGGCGATACCGCCGTCCGCGCCCTGAAGACAACGCTCCCGGGTCAGGACGCCTTCGGGGCAATTACTGAAGTGGTGAAGGTGCTCAGGAGCGATCCCGCGACCGACTGGTCGAAGGTGAATCTCGAGGCGCTTCGCCAACACCTCATCGACATGAACGAGGTGACGCTGCGCTCGACCGTGACCTCGTCCGACGTCCCGGGCGGGCTTCGCATGACCGTGACCGGGACCGGGCGCACCCGCGATGCCATTCGGCGCATGATCACTGCCCATCGGCACATGCTGATGACGGAAGGGCTCGATGGAGTTGCCGACACCATCCCGGCCGGGATGCGATGGACGGTGACGTCCAACGATCCGAAGCGCGTCGCCGAGTTGCGCGGGCTCGGCTTCATCGGGATCATGACGCTAGGTGATCATCACACGACGCACCACCTGCAGCTGGCGCGCGGGGAGACGCCGGCTGGACACGAACACTGACGAACCTGACGCGGCGAAGACGCCGAATTACTTCGTCCAGTCGTCCCGGATCCCTTCCGCCACGCGGTCGGCGAGGGCCATCACCGTCTGATACGGGTTGACCTCGACCGAGTCGGGGAAGAGGGAACTGTCGGCCACGCGCAACCAGGGGACCCCATAGACGCGGCCACGTGAGTCGGTGACGCCGCTCCCCTCGGGTCCCATGGCGCACCCGCCCATCAGGTGCGCGGCGGAGATCGAGATCCGGCCCGGGAGGAAGTGCTCCTCCACGATCAGGTCGTCGAGGCGATAGGCGCGCTCCCGCTCGATGAGTGGCGGATCGGCCGACGGGGCGTGCACGCAGCGGGCGCCGGCGGCGAAGAAGATGCGTGCGCTCATCCGGGTCGCCGAGACCAGCGAACGAATGACGGCTGGGGTGAAGCGGTAGTGCACGACGGCCTTCCCCGTGGCGTCGACGGTGATCCGGTTGCCGGGGACGGCCTTGTCGCAGGCCAGCACGAGGATCATCTGCAGCCGGGGAAAGGCGCGCATGAGGGTGCTGTGGTCGGCGCCGAAGCCGGTGAGGTTCTTGGCGGTGATGAAGGGGAAGTACATGCACGTCTCCAGCACGTACCCCTCATGCTCGGCGCGGTCGAGATAATAGCTCTTGGGGTGCCCGACGTCGTTGGTGATCTCGCGCTCGTGCTCGGCCACCAGGATGTGCGCCGGGTGGCACGTGAAGCGTTCCCCTAACCGCCGAATGCTTTTGGTGGCGTCGGAGCGAAGGAGCAGGGCGCTCGTCCCGATGCTCCCCCCGCAGGCGATGACCATGCGCGCCGAGATGTGGTAGTCTCCGGGGGGCCATGTCGAATCACCCCCCTTCTCGCCGGGACGCGCGGCGTGGACGCGCGCCACCACCAGTCGCTCCTCCACCCGAAGCGCCTCGGCGCGCGTCACGACCTCCACCCCCTGCCGCTCGGCGTTAGGCAGCTGGACCCGGTGGGTCCCCATCTTGGCGGCGTTCGGACACCCCAGGTTGCAGAGCGACGATCCCTTGCACCCGCGGAGGTTGAGCGGGAACTGCTCCGCCCTGGCCCCCAGGCGGGCGCACCCCGTCACGAAGAGCTTGTTGTTGTCGTTGAGAAGGACGCGCGGGAGGAAGTGGACGTCGTTCTGGGCCATGAACTTCCGCGAGCGCCGCTCGATGTCGGCGTGATCGAGCCCCGGGACGCACCATTCGCGAATCACGCGATCCGGCGCGATGAGCGTCGTCCCGGTATAGACCACCGTCGAGCCGCCGTAGGCGCGGCCGAAGGCGAGCGTCATCGTCCCGTCGGCGGTGAGGAAGCCACCACCGTCCTCGTACAGCGCCGCCGACATGTCGAGCTCTCGCCCCGTGTACTCGTGCTCCTCGAGGCGCGCGCCCTGCTCGAGCACGAGGATGCGCACTCCCTGGGCCACCATCGGCGCCAGTTCCTGCGCCACCGTCCCACCCCCGGCCCCGGAGCCGATGATGACGATGTCGTACTCGCGCGTCAGCATGCCGCCCCATCATGAAGGCGCGAATCCGCCAGCTGCAGCGCGCGGGGGCGCCGGGAGGGCACGGCCGCCTGACGCCGCGCATCACGCCGCTTCGGGGAGCGCTCAGGCGTCACGAAGCTCCTCACCGAACGGCTCGGCGGCGGCGGCCCGCATCTCGCCGGTCGTGCGCCGCGCGCTCCAGCCGTTGGGATGGGCGCGATACCCCAGCGCTCCTTGCACATCGTCGCGCGTGTAGTACCCCATGAAGACCAGCGTCCGCACCCCCCAGAAGCCGCGTCGCATGAGCAGGTGGCGCGACGACTCCAATCCGTGCAGGACCGTCGTGCGGCGGTCGGCACTGAGGTGCGAGAAGCGGCGAAAGTGCCTGACGAGCGGGAGGTATTCGATGAGCCGGAGGAACAGGACGAACTGGCGACGCATGGTCTCGGGACGCGAGGCCAACGCCGATTCGACCACTGCTTCGAGTTCCCGCCACGCCTCCGGTCTCAGCGACGCCGCCTCCGGCACCACCGTCTCCGCCACCGCCCGAAACGTCGCCTGCACCGGCGCCAGGACCGATTCGCTCATGCGCTGCTCCGCGCGGGTGAATGGCACCTTCGCAAGCGGCGACAAACATGGGGGGAGGGGCCGCGAGCAGCAACACGGGACTGGAAGAAGACGAGAGGACGAGAGGACGAGAGGACGAGAAGTGACGTTTCCTCGGGGCGGTGGGGGACGTCTATCTACACGGCATCTCCTTGTCTCATGGCTACCGACCAGACGCGCTCCGTTCCCCTCGTACCTCCCACTTCCGCCCCCCCGTCTCGGGCCCGTGTGGCGCTCTCCGAGGTCGTTGCTTCGCTCTCCCGGGCGCTCGACCTCACCGAGGGGCAGCCGCTGGGGCACGCGGTGCGCGCCTGCATGATCGGGATGCGTCTGGGTGCGGAACTCGGCTTCGACGACGAGCGGCTGGGGGCACTCTACTACGCCCTGCTGCTCAAGGACGCAGGGTGCTCGTCCAACGCGTCGCGCATGGCGGCACTCTTCGGATCGGACGACCGGGCGGTGAAGCCGCAGATGAAGTTCGTAGACTGGGACCAGCGAATGCGCCTCGCCCTCGAGACGTGGCGCAGCACCGGGCTCCAGGCCTCGCTCTTCTCGCGCATGCGCTATTTCCTGGGGATCGCCCGCCAGGAGAACATGGCGAAGGAGATCATCGCCGCCCGGTGTGAACGTGGCGCCGACATCGCGCGCCGCCTCGGTTTCCCCGACGAGACCGTCGGCGCGATCCACTCGCTCGACGAGCACTGGAACGGGAACGGCTATCCGGAGGGGAAACGTGGGGATCAGATCCCCCTCTTTTCGCGCATCCT
>DAIESF010000485.1 GCA_027346425.1 Gemmatimonadota bacterium
GCGGGCTCGTCGACTTCCGTGATCATCACCACCCGGCCATCGGCGGGGGAGATGACGACGTCCTCGCCGCGCTCGCCGCTCCGCTCCGGATCACGGAAGAAGTATGCGACCCACAGCGCGAGGATCGTCAGGACGAAGGCGAGCAGCCAGAACGGCCACGACCGGCGTCCGAGCGCGACAGCGTAGCCCACGACCGCGAGGGCGGTCGCGATGAGCATGAAGGGGTATCCTTCGCGGGCGAAGTTCACGGCAGCGCTGCAGTGTCGAGGGGGAGGCCGGTGATCCGGCGGAAGGCGTCGAGGTAGCGCGCGCTGGTGGTGGCGACGACCTCTTCGGGGAGGCGGGGTGGGGGCGACTCGCCGTTCCAGCGACCGGCCTTGCGCTCGCCGTCGAGGTAGTCGCGCAGCGGTTGCTTGTCGTAGCTGGGCTGGGCGCGTCCCGGGGCGTACTGGTCGGCCGGCCAGAAGCGCGAACTGTCGGGGGTGAGGACCTCGTCGATGAGGATCGTCGCCCCGTCCACCCGCCCGAACTCGAACTTGGTGTCGGCGATGATGATCCCGCGCGGTTCGGCAGTGCGACAAGCGAAGTCGTAGATCGCGCGCGAGAGCCGCTCCAGCTCCCCGGCCTCGCGCGCACCGACCACCCTGGCCATGGTCGAGGTCGTGATGTTCTCGTCGTGTCCCGTCTCGGCCTTGGTCGCCGGGGAGAAGACCGCGGGGGACAGGCGCGAACTCTCGACGAGTCCGGCGGGGAGTGGCTCCCCGGCCAGCGTCCCCGACGCCTGGTATTCCTTCCAGGCCGACCCCGACAGGTAGCCGCGCATCACGCACTCCACCGGAAAGACCTCGGTGCGCCGCGACACCATGACCCGGCCGCGCAGGATCTCGCGGTGGGGGCCTAACGCGGGGTACTCGTCCACCAGCGGGTCGACGGCGGTGCTGAGCATGTGGTGCGGGACGATCGGCTCGAGCTGCCGCAGCCACCAGGCGGTGAGCTGGGTGAGCACGATGCCCTTGAACGGCACCGTCTCGCGCATCACCACGTCGAAGGCGGAGACGCGGTCGGTGGCGACGATGAGCAGGCGCTCGTCGTCGAGTTCGTAGACGTCGCGCACCTTGCCACGGCGGTGCGGACGGAGCGGAAGCATGGTGGTAGCGATGACGGTCATACGCGCACCTCCTCGCGCGTTGCGGTGTGCGAGCTGGCGGCGAGGATCGGGTCGACGACCTCGGCGAGGAACTCGTCGACCTGTTGCGGGGCGCGACCCACGAAGCGCGAGGCGTCCAGGGCGGCGCGGATGTCGTCCATGGCCACGCCGAAGGCGGCGTCGCCGGCGAGCCGGTCGAGCATGTCGTTGGGCCGTCCCTCGTCCTTCATGGCGCGGGCGGCGGCGATGCTGTGCTGGCGGATGACCTCGTGGGCGTCCTGGCGGCTGCGCCCCGCGCGCACGGCGCGCACGATCAGCTCCTCGGTGGCCATGAAGGGGAGTTCGTCCGCCACCCGCGAGGCGATGCGCGCCGGGTGGACCTCGAGTCCGCCGGCGACGTTGGTGAGGAGAACGAGGATGGCATCGGTGGCGAGGAAGGATTCCGGGATCACCAGCCGGCGATTGGCCGAGTCGTCGAGCGTGCGCTCGAAGTACTGCACGGCGTGCGTCTGGTTGGCGTTCGGCTCCAGCGACGACACGAAGCGGGCGAGCGAGTTGATGCGCTCGCAGCGCATCGGGTTGCGCTTGTAGGCCATGGCCGATGACCCGATCTGCTCCTTCTCGAACGGCTCCTCGATCTCCCCAAAGGCCTGCAGCATGCGGAGGTCGGAGGCGAACTTGGCGGCGCTGGTGGCAATTCCGGCCACCACGGCCAGTACCTGGGCGTCGATCTTGCGCGTGTACGTCTGCCCGCTGACCGGGATAGAGGCGGCAAAGCCCATGGCCCGGGTCACGCGCCGGTCGAGCTCCCGCACCTTGGCGTGGTCGCCGCCGAGGATCTCGAGGAACGATGCCTGCGTCCCGGTCGTCCCCTTGACGCCGCGGAAGGGGAGGGTCGCGACGCGGTGGTCGAGCTCGGCCAGGTCGAGGACCAGGTCCTGCATCCAGAGCGCCGCGCGCTTGCCCACCGTGGTGAGCTGTGCCGGTTGCAGGTGGGTATAGCCTAACGCCGGCTGCGCGCGCCAGGCGCGGGCGAAGGCGGACAGTTCGCGCAGCGCATCCACCACCTTGGCGCGCAGGAGGGCGAGTCCCTCGCGCATCAACAGCAGCTCGGCGTTGTCGGTCACGAAGCACGAGGTGGCGCCGTAGTGGATGAACCCCTTGGCCGCCGGCGCCACGTCACCGAAGGCGTGCACGTGCGCCATGACGTCGTGGCGGAAGCGCTTCTCGTAGGCGGCGACGGCGGCGAAGTCGATGTCGTCGAGGTGCGAGCGCATCTGCGCCAGGGCGTCGTCGGGGATCGGGACACCTAACGACTGCTCGGCCTCGGCGAGCGCCAGCCAGAGGCGTCGCCAGAGCCCGTGGCGGCGCTGCGGCGACCACAGGGCCAGCATGTCGCGCGATGCGTAGCGCTCCGCCAGCGGGGTGGAATACTGCGCGTGCGAGTTCACTGAATCACGAAGTCGGTGGTGTAGAAGTAGCCGCGCCGCTCGAAGACGAGACGCAGTCCGGTGCGCCCGCCGTAGTACTCGAACGCGCGCGACACGTCGGCGGCCTGCTCGATGGTGGTGCGGTTGATCTGGACGATGAGGTCACCCTCCTGCAGCCCGATCTCGTTCTGGATGCGTTCGCTCGCCCGCACGACCAGCGCCCCCTTAGCGCTCCGCAGGCCGCGCTCGGCGCGAATCGCGGCGGTGAGCGAGACGAGTTCGAGTTCACGCAGCACGGTGACCCGCGGGGCGCTGACCTCGGGGAGGTCGGCCACGGTCACGTTCACCGTCACCTCGCGGCCACCGCGCTGCACGACCAGGGGGACCGTTTCGCCCACGCGCATGTCCAGCCGCTCGGCCTCCCAGTCGAAGACGTTGCGCAGCGCCTTGCCGCGGGCGCGCAGCACGCGGTCGCCGGGCTGCAGCCCCGCCTTGGCGGCCGGCGACCCGGGAACCACCGCGCGCAGGACCACCCCGGCGGTCACGATGTCACGCGGATTCTGGCTCGTGGATGTTTGCAGCTGCTCGCCGATCCATGGGCGTCGCACGCTCCCGTGGTCGAGGAGGTCGTCGACAATGCGGCGCGCCCGGTTGATGGGGATCGCGAAGCCGAGCCCGATGGAGCCGCCGCTCGGGGTGTAGATCGAGGAATTGACGCCGATCACGTCGCCGTCGGCGTTCACGAGGGGGCCACCGGAGTTGCCGGGGTTGATCGAG
>DAIESF010000495.1 GCA_027346425.1 Gemmatimonadota bacterium
TCGGGCTCCACCTCGCTGAATGGCGTCTTCTTGAGCACCTCCTCGTTGCGATCCGCCCCCTCCTCCTTACTGAAGCCGATCTGCCGGCGACCCGTGCGGGCCTCGATGATCTTCTCCAGCCCGTCGAAGGCGCCACCACAGATGAACAGGATGTCCTTCGTGTTGATCTGGATGTACTCCTGCTGCGGATGCTTGCGCCCCCCCTGCGGCGGGACCGACGCCACCGTCCCCTCGAGGATCTTCAGCAGCGCCTGTTGCACCCCTTCGCCCGACACGTCGCGCGTGATGCTCGGGTTCTCGCTCTTGCGGGCGATCTTGTCGATCTCGTCCAGGTACACGATCCCGCGCTCGCACTCGGCGACGTTGAAGTCCCCCGCCTGCAGCAGGCGCACGAGGATGTTCTCCACGTCCTCGCCCACGTAGCCAGCCTCGGTGAGCGTCGTGGCGTCGGCGATGGTGAACGGGACGTCGAGAATGCGGGCCAGCGTCTGCGCCAGAAGCGTCTTGCCCACGCCCGTGGGGCCGATGAGCAGGATGTTGGACTTGTCGAGCTCGACGTCGCTGTCGCGCGATGCCCCGGAGTTGATCCGCTTGTAGTGGTTGTATACCGCCACCGACAACGCCTTCTTCGCCTGCTCCTGCCCGATCACATACTGGTCCAGGACGTCCTTCAGCTCCCTGGGCGTCGGGACCTGCGTGATCGCTTCGGCGACCTCGCGCTCCTCGTCCTCGGCAAGGATCTCGTTGCAGAGGGCGATGCACTCGTTGCAGATGTAGACGGACGGGCCCGAGATGAACTTCCGGACCGAGTCCTTCGACTTTCCGCAGAACGAGCAGCGCAGGTGTTTATCGTGCGACATGGCGCTGGCGTTGGGGACGGGGGGAGCCTGACCCGGGGTTCCGGGCCTCCGATACGTAATAGACGGGTTTCGGGCTGGTCAAGCAAAAACGAACGGGTCCGTTGGTGGGCTGCGACACCTCCGGACCCGTCCAGAAGGGCGGGACTACCCGGTGACCGTCGGCCCCTTGGCCCCGTCGCCGATCTCCGTCCGGTGGGCCACAATGTTATCGATGAGCCCGTATGCCTTGGCGTCCTCGGCCGACATCCACAGGTCGCGGTCGGTGTCCTTCTCGATCTGCTCGATCGGCTGGCCCGTGTGCTTGGCCATGAGTCCATTGAGCTTCTGGCGCAGGTACAGGATCTCCTTGGCCTGGATCTCGATGTCCGACGCCGTTCCGCCCCCGCCGCTCTGCGACGGCTGGTGGATCATGACCCGCGAGTGGGGGAGGGCGGAGCGCTTTCCCGGCGCCCCGGCCCCAAGGAGAAAGGCCCCCATGCTGGCGGCCATCCCCATGCAGATCGTGCTCACCGGCGACTTGAGGAACTGCATCGTGTCGTAAATGGCCAGTCCGGCCGACACGCTCCCGCCGGGCGAGTTGATGTACAGGTTGATGTCGCGCCCCGGGTTGTCGGCGTCCAGGAACAGGAGCTGGGCGATGACGATGTTGGCCACGTCGTCGTTCACTGGGGTCCCCAGGAAGACGATGCGATCCATCAGCAGGCGGCTGAAGATATCGTACGAGCGCTCGCCGCGGCTGGAACGCTCGATGACGTACGGTGGGTAGATGCTCATGAGACTTGAGACGGGAGACTTGAGACGGGAGACGTATCCTACTCCACGGTGTTCCGCTCGAACAACCACGCAAAGACCTTGTCTTCGGTGATACCCCGTTCGAGTTCCGAAAGTCGCTGCGACTTCTGTAACTGCGCGTAGAGCTGCCCGGGGTTCACCCCGCGCTTCCCCGCCATCTCCGTCACCTTGTCATCGATATCGGCTTCGGTCGCCTTCAGGTTCTCGGACTCCGAAATGGCATCGATCACCATGTCACGCCGCACCTGGCGCTCCGCGGTCGGGCGGAACCCCTGGGCGAAGCGCTCGTGCTCCTCCTCCGGGATCTTGTACATCTCGGCGTAGCCGTGCACCAGCTGCGCCACCCAGCTCGGGGGGACGTCGAACGGATTGGCGCCGATGATCTCGTCGAGGAGCTTCTGGCGCACCTCGGCGTCGGACTCGCGCGTGGCCGATTCCTGCATGTCGTCCTTGACGGCCGTGCGCAGGGCATCGAGCGACTCGAAGTCGCCGACCTCGCGGGCAAAGGCGTCGTCGAGCTCGGGGAGCGCCTTGCGCTTCACGTCCTTGAGCTCAACCCGGACCTTCTTGGTCTTGCCGCGCTGCGCTTCGTCGGGGAAGTCCTCCGGCCACTTGACCGGCCGCTCTTCGGCCTGCGAGGGCTTGAGCTCCATGATGACTTCCTCGATTCCGGGGATCGCCTGGCCGCTGCCCAGGACGAGGTTGTACTCGCGCCCCTCGGGGATCTCCCCGCCATCGTCGCCCGTGGCCAGGAGGACCGTCACCATGTCCCCTTCCATCGGCTTGTCCTCGACCGGCGTCCACGAGGCGCGCTGCTCGCGGATCTGCTCGATCTGCTGCTGCACATCGTCATCGGTGACCGCCCGGTTGCTGCGCGTCACCTTGAAGCCCTGGGTCGCCGCGAGCTTGAGCTCGGGGCGGACTTCGACGTGCAGGTCGAAGGTGACCGCGGCGCCGTCCTCGAACTTGAGATCGTGGATGTGGGGCTGCGCGGCGACCTTGAGCTGTTCGCGCTCGAGGACTTCCTTGTACGCGTCCTGGACGAGGGTCTCGATGGCCTCGCTGCGAATGGCCTCGCCGAAGCGCTTCATGACCATCCCTATCGGTGCCTTGCCGGGACGGAAGCCGGGGATGGAGACCCGGCCGGCGAGCTTGCGCGCAGCCTGCTCCTTGGCTTCGTTGACTGCTTCGACGGGGATGGTCACCTGCAACAGGCGCTCGGCCCCCTCGGCCTTTTTGGGTTCGATGGCGATGTTCATCGTAGAGTGCGTAGCGGCCGGGACCGTCCTTCGGGATCGGTCGACCGGCCGCGGAGTACAAGTGGAAATCGAGATGGAAAGGTAACCTCCGCTCAGGGCGGGTCAAAGGCGCCCTGCCCCCCTCTCCCCCTTACCAACCCCGTCCCATGTCCCTCCTGCGTCGGTCCATGCAGCAGGTGGTTGCTCCCCTTGCCGTGCTCGCCATCGCGGCCGTCGCGCTGGCGGCCCCCGTCGAGGCCCAGGCGCCGCGCGTCGGACGCACCCTCCTCTCGCTCAATCCGCTCGGGCTCCCGTTCAAGTATGTCTCGGGCGAGGTGGAGCAGAAGCTCAGCGCGATCGCCACGCTGGGGGGCTCGGTGTCGTACCTCGACCTGAACGACGCGTCGTACGCGTCGTTCGAGGCCAAGCTGCGCCTGTATCCTAACGAGGAGGCGTTCAAGGGGTTCTCGATCGGGGTCGCCGCCGGCGTAACGCGGGTCGCGGAGTCCGTCACCGACGCCCCAGATCGCTCCGAGTCGGCCCCGACGATTGCCGTCATCGCCGACTACAACTGGCTCCTGGGTCGGAGCAAGCGCGTGTTGGTCGGAACGGGAGTGGGGGCCAAGCGCATCTTCGGCAACAACGACCACTTCAGCGACGTCAACTTCGCCTACCCGACGGCGCGCTTCCAGGTCGGCGTCCTCTTCTAGGTCCCGGCCTCACCCTGCGGGCGCCGAGCGTTATCAGCCACGCGCGCCCACTTGCCGCGGCTTACACCCCCGTTGCCGCTGGTACGCGCGTTAGGCTCGGCGCGCAATCCCCGGGTCACGCCCTCGCGCCGGCCGGCCGCCGGGGCGTCGACGCCGGTTCCTCACCCCCGATCAGGTCGGCGACGATCTTCCCCGACGAGAGCACGCCGGGGAGCCCCGCCCCCGGGTGCGTCCCCGCGCCGGCGAAATACAGGTTGGGAATGTCCTCGCTCACGTTGTGTGGGCGCATCCACGCCGACTGCAGGAGCGTTGGTTGCACCGAGAACGCGCTCCCGAGATGGGAGTTGAGCGTGTCACGGAAGTAGAGCGGGTCGATGTGCCGCTCGGTGACGATGTGCTTTCGCAAACCGGGGAGGTAGCGCTCCTCCAGGTAGCGGAAGATCCGGTCGCGGTATGCGTCGGCCGTGACGCGCCAGTCGGTGGTCCCTCCCAGGTGGGGAACGGGCGACAGGACATACCAGCAGTCGCACCCCGGGGGGGCGAGCGACGTGTCGGTGGCCGACGGGCGGTGCAGGTAGAGCGAAAAGTCGTCGCTCAGCACCTTGCGATCAAAGATGTCGTGCAGCAACCCGCGATAGCGCGGCCCCATGAGGATCTCGTGGTGCGCGATGCCCTCGTACTTCCGGTCGGTCCCGAAGTAACTCACGAAGAGCGACATCGAGTACTGCTTGCGGGCAAGCTTCGCGTCGGTGTTGACCTTGCGGTGGCGCGGGGCCACGAGTCGCATGTAGGTGAAGGCCACGTCGCCGTTGCTCACCACCGCGTCGGTAGGGAGGAACTCACCATCCGCCAGCTGCACCCCGGTGGCCCGGCCGGTGCGATCGTCGACGACGATCTGCGTCACTTCGCACTCCAGCCGCAGCTCCCCCCCGATCTCCTCGAACAGCGTCGCCAGCCCCTTCACCAGCGCCCCCGTTCCCCCCATCGCGAACCACACGCCCCACTTCTTCTCCAGGTGATGGATGAGCGCGTAGATCGAGGTGCTCGAGAACGGATTGCCGCCGATCAGGAGCGGGTGGAACGAGAAGACCTGCCGCAGCCGCTCGTCGCGGATGAACTGGTTCACGTACGCGGCCACCGACTTCTGCGCCTGCAGCCTCACGAGGTCGGGGACCACCTTGAGCATCGACCGGATCCGGTGGAACGGCTGGTCGATCAGCTCGAACCCCTTCTCGAAGATCCGCTCGGTCGACGCGCTGAAACGGAGGAAGCCCTCCACGTCGTCGGGATTGAAGGCGCGCACCTGGCGCACCAGAGCGTCCATGTCCCCGCTGTAATTGAAGACCGAACCGTCCTCGAAGCGCACGTTGTAGTACGGGTCGAGCGGCACCATCCGCACGTAGTCGGATGTGCGCCGTCCGCACAGCGCGAACAGGTCGTCGACGAGCCACGGCGCGGTGATGATCGTCGGCCCGGCATCGAAGGTGAAGCCATCCTGCTCGAAGACGTACGCCCGCCCGCCGGGCTTGTCGCGCTTCTCGAGGATGGTGACGCGGTGCCCCTGTGCCCGCAGGCGGATGGCGGCGGCGAGGCCGCCGAAGCCGGCGCCGATGACGAGGACGTTCACGGACGAGAAGACGAGAAGACGAGAAGACGAGGGGCGCGCTCGTCAGGCGAGGGCGGGTTCGGCCTCTTCTCCATACGCCTCAGCGCCTAACGACTTGGCGCGGAGGGCGAGGGCGACGGGGAGGAGCATGGCGATCGTCCCGAGGACGGCGGCCCAGACCATGCCGTCGCGGGCGCAGATGGCGACCGGCATGATTCCGTTGACGGCGTACAGGATGATGGGAAGCGAGGTCGGGCTGAGGCGCGAGGCGAAAAGCGAGGGCGGGGCGAACGACAGGATGAGGCGCGAGATGATCACCCCGGTCCCGAACCAGCCGAACCAGTTCGACAGCGGCATCCCGTAAAAGACGTCCTTCGTGAAGAAGGCGACCACCGGCGCAGGGAGCCCGCTCCGCGTGAAGAGGTCACCATCACCCCAGATCCAGTGCAGCGTCTTCACCATGGCCGGGTCCATCGAGACGTCCCATGCCACGAGGATGAGTCCTCCGACGAGCGACCACTTCCACTTGGTGGCATTGTCGTCGCGCGCCACCAGCAGCCGCCCGGCAATGGCCAGCGACCCCACGATCATGTAGTACCACGAGATCGGGATGGGGAAGGGGACGAGCCCAAGGATTCGCGTGCCGAGGAGCGCGGTGTACTGGTACTCTCCAAACGGGAGCTGCGTGCTGGTGCCGAGCAGCTCGGAGCCGAGGGCGACGCCGGAGGCGACGACGAACATCGGGAGGGTGCGGCGCCAGCCGAGGCGCGCCCCCACGTGCAGGAGCGCGGCGATCGCGCCGAGCACCACGTACGTCGGGCCGGAGAACGTCCAGGCCAGCCGGTAGATCGTCGCGTTAGGCTCGGTGGCGAGCCATCCCGGCATCGGCCCTTTGAGGAACGTGGTCAGGGCGATCGTGGAAAAGGCGATCAGCGCGCAATGCGCGATCAGGAAGCCAGGGGCCGCGCGGCGGGCCCAGCGGAGCGATGGCGATTCAGGCATGGAGCCGGGCATGGAGCACGGGAGCGTCAGGCGGCATTCGGAGCGGTGGGGCGCGAGCCGCGAGCGGCCGTCGCCGGAACGAGCGGGCCGAGCCAGGCGCGGGCAAGGACGCCGGCACGCCCCATCCAGCCGACCGACGCACGGCGGGTGAGGTTGTCGTAGTCGTGGCGGACGATCGCGTCGAGGATCGACGCGTAGCCCGCGGCGCAGGCGCTGGCGCAGCGCTGCGCATCGGGCGAGAGGAGAGCGATGCCGGGGGCGGCCGCCGCGTACAGCGCGCGCGCGCGATCGATCTGCGCATGCGTGAAGGCATTCCACCGCGCGCGCTGCTGCAGCACGCGCCCGGCCAGAACGTCGTCCGGAGTGAAGCCGAACGCGGCGAGTTCGTCTTCCGGGAGGTAGCAGCGGCCACGCCGCGCGTCCTCGCCCACGTCGCGCAGGATGTTCGTCAGCTGCATGGCGGTGCCGAGGGTGCGGGCGTACGCGATCGCCGACGCAATGGAGGTGTCGTCGCGCTCCCCCCATACGTAGGTGCACATCTCCCCGACCGACGACGCGACCCCTTCGCAGTATCGCTCGAGGTCGCCCCAGCTCGCGTAGCGACAGGCGTCGAGGTCACGCGCCACGCCATCGAGCAACTCATCGAGGGGAGCGCGAGGGACGCCGAAGCGGTGCGCGGCCCGCGCGACTTCGCGGAAGACGGGGGAATCGGGACGCCCGTTGTACGCCGCATCGAGCCCGCGACGATGCGCCGCGAGCCGCTCCCGCACTCTGGCCAGCGACGTCCCGGGGACGGTCGCGTCGTCCACGAAGTCGTCGGCCAATCGGCAGAAGGCATACAAGGCAAGCGCCCCGCGCCGCTTCTCCGTGGGGAGGAACAGGCTGGCGAGATAGAACGTCCGCGAGTGCGTGCGAAGGACCTTTTCGCAGTACTGGGCGTCGGCGACGGACATGCGGAACAGGGTGCAGGAGAGCGGAAGAGGACCACTACGGGAACGCGCCGTCAGGTTCAGAGTTCCGACCGGGAGCAAGACTGAGAAAGTCGCGGAGCGCCGATCTCGGCGCATGCCACGTCGCAACAGCCCGCCTCTAGGCATTGCAGGATTCCAATCTTGTCCAACGGATCGTGCGAAGGGTAGTTGGCAGATGAGACGTTTCTATGCACAGGATCCCTCAGCGACTGTCATTGACAGCGACCTCAGGTCGGCGCATTATTGCCGCGCCTCGCAGCCCCCTTTCCTTATAGCACGAATCGCTCGGATCGTTCGGGATCGACGTCTCGCCGGTCTGATCCTTAATTCTGATCCTTAGTATACTGAATCCGCGTGACCTTTTCCTGCGCACCGGTTGTGTCCGTTCGTCGGTGCGTACGTCCGCGTTGCCACACCTCGGGCCGGACATCCCGTGGTTTAGCCGCACCAGCGGCGTGGAGTAGTTCCACCGCTCACACTGGAGGGAGTCATGGTGAGAGATGTCCGCAGGAGAGTCGCCGTGTTTGCCATGCTGGCAATCTTGGCGCCAAGTGTCCTCACGGCCCAGGCGACTGGTATCGTGGAGGGTTCTGTATTGGAGCAGGGATCAGGACGACCGCTCGGCAATGCCCAGGTCGCGATCGCCGGTACGACACTGGGAGCCCTGTCCAACAACCAGGGGTTCTTCCGCATCAGTGGTGTTCCGGTCCGGCAAGTCGAAGTGCGGGTCCGCCTCATCGGCTTCAATCCCGCTAACAAGACCGCGACGGTGCTCGCCGGCCAAACGACGAAGGTGGATTTCTCGCTCTCCGTTTCTGCGCTGCAGTTGGAGCAGGTGGTGGTCACCGGTTCCGGCCAAGCGGTGGCGGTGAAGAAACTCGGAAACACGGTGGCAACGGTGTCCCCCCCGGAAAATGCTCCCATCTCATCGCCCTCCGAGCTGCTGCAGGGGCGTGAACCGGGCCTCGTTGGACTCCCGTCGTCGGGGCTCACGGGCGAGGGGACGCGTATTCGCATCCGCGGCAATGCGTCGCTCTCGATGTCGAACGAGCCGATCATCTTCATCGATGGCATGCGCATGAATGCGCGTGGCGGCTTCGGGAATAATGTCGGGGCGGGGGGAGGAGGGGCCCCGTCCCGGCTCGACGATATCGATCCTGCGACCATCGATCGAGTGGAGATCCTGAAGGGGGCTGCCGCGGCCACTCTGTACGGCACCGAGGCCTCGAATGGCGTCATCCAGATCTTCACGAAACGCGGAACGTCGGGTGCGCCGCGCTGGCAGTTCCAGGGCGAGCAGTCGATGCTGAACTATCCTACCGACCGCGTGAAACCCGCGTATGGGTGGGTACGGCCCGGAAAGGAGGCTGCACTTTCTGCCTTCTACGGGCGCTCGCTCAAGGCGTACGACCTGGTGGGCTCCGATTGGCCTACTCGACCCATGGGAACGGGCACCGGTTCGGCGTTGGGCGGGACGGTCAACGGTGGGACGTCAAATTACACCTACTTCGTGTCTGGGCGCTACGCATACGAGAACGGGCCGATGGGACTCGAGAACCTCGGGCCCGCGCGCGACATCAACCGCAAGATCTCGGGCAACAGCAACCTCAACTTGGCCGTGTCAAACAACCTCCGCGTGGGATTCCGCGCCGGGTACTACGACACGCACCAGGAGACGCCCAACAACAACAACAACATCTATGCGATTACCGCGCTGTCGATGTTCGGCAAACCGGAACTCGCCAACTGCAATGCGTCCATCACGACGGGTGGTCCTGCGTTTGGGGTGAAGAGTCCGGGAAAGTGTGTCGGGCCGGGCAACGAGGCCGGCAACGCGGCCTTCATGACCGTACGAGAGGCGTACGGGCAGGAAACGGTTAATGACGCGGGACGCTTTCAGGGCGTTGTGGATCTGACCTACACGCCGACGTCGAACCTCACGTGGTCGACCACGGTGGGCGTGGACGCGACCGATGACCGGTCGTTCAACTTCTCGGCATTCGGTTACGCGGTCGACAAGTTCACCAGCCAGACGCCAAACGGCGCGCGCTCTTCGAACGCGCGCAAGGACCGTCAGTATACGCTCGACTCGAAGGTCCTCTGGAAGTCTATTTTCTTCGGGATGGAGTCCGACTTCGTAGTCGGGCTGCAGGGCTTCGTTTCGCGCACGTTCCAGGTCGGCGGCTCCGACGCGAATTTCCCGGGTCCGGGTATCGAGGTCGTCGGTGCTGGCAACTCGCAGATCATCAACGAGACGCTCAACGCCACGACGAACGGTGGTTACTTCGTGCAGGAGCAAGTGGCGCTCACTCCATGGATCTTCGCCACCCTCGGCGCTCGCTACGACTACTCGTCCGCCTTCGGCGAAACCCAGAAAGGAGTGTTGTACCCGAAGGTCTCGATGTCGATCGTGCCGTCCGACCGGGCGAGCTGGAACTCGCCGCTAGGTATCAGCACCTTCCGTGTTCGCGGTGCGATCGGTCAGTCTGGTCGTCAGCCGGGAGCGTTCGACAAGTTGACGACGTATCAGCCGATCACTTCGGTCTTCGGATCGGGGCTGCGTCCGCAGAATCTCGGAAACCCGGACCTGAAGCCGGAAATCTCCACCGAGTGGGAGGCGGGTTTCGAGTCCGGCTTCCTGAACAACAAGGTGGGTGTCGACTTTACCTACTGGAATCGAAAGGTCAACGATGTGCTCGTCGCCAAGCAGTTCGCCCCGTCGGGCGGGTTTCAGAATCTTCAGCTTGCCAATATCGGCAAGCTCGAGGCCCATGGCTACGACATCACGGCGAAGTTGTTCATGATCCAAAAGCCTGACCTGTCGTTGGACGTGTTCGCGAACGGCGCCTATCTCTTCCAGAAGGTCGCGTCGCTCGGTGGCGCCGCCCCGCTCAAGGTGGGTGGGTCGTATCCGCGGTATCGCAACTTTATCAAGGAAGGCGAGGCGCCGGGTGCGCTCTTCGGCGCAAAACTTGTGCAACCGTGCTCGGCGCGTCCGTCGGGTCGCAACTACAAGTGTCTCGAGCCGGGTCAGCTACCGTTCGACCAGAATGGAGACGGGACACCGGATACGGAGGCAGAGCTGCTCGCCTACCTCAACTCGCCGCGCTCACTCGACAACCTCAACCTGCTGCGCGTGGACGAAGACGGGGACGGTGATTTCCTCGACCACTACGCTGGCAAGCCGTATCCGGATTGGACGGGATCGTTCGGCATGAATCTGACGCTCCGCCGGAACTTCCGTATTTCGACGCTGCTGGAGTATAAGACCGGCAACTATACCGTCACGAATCTGACGGATGCGTTCCGTCACTCCAACCCGCTCATCGGGCGGAACACGCTCGTGGCAGCCACAGCCGAGGCGAAGATGAACAACCCGGCTTCTTCGCCACAGCAACGGCTCGAAGCGGCGAAGGCCTGGACCAAGCTCAAGGCCCTCTCTCCCTACGACGGCCTCAATCAGGGTGAGGACGGCTCGATGGTTCGCATGCGGGAAATTTCGCTGACGTATACGGCTCCCAGCCGGTTCGCAGCGCGGGTTGGAGCGAAGGACATGGCCGTGACGCTATCAGGGCGGAACCTCTTCCTGTGGACGCCATACAGCGGCACGGATCCAGAGGTGAACGCGATCGGGCGCGGAGAGGGAGGAGGCCGGGATGGCAACTTCCTCGATGCCGTCGACGCATTCGGGTATCCGCTCGCGCGTCGCTTCAACGTCCAGGTCCGCCTCGGCTTCTAAGGAGAATTATGACGATGAATTCCCGTACCTGCTTGGGAGTCCGCGTCGGGAGAGGCGTGTCCCGCGCAGTGCTCGTGGTGACCGCGCTCTCGGTCGCCGGCTGCACCAGCTTTCTCGACGTGGAGAACCCCAACAATGTCGGTGACGCCTCGCTGGGGAACTCGGCCGCGGCGCCATCGATCGTGAACGGCGCGGGCGGAGCGACGAGCCGCGCGCTCAACTCGTTGCTCGCCCCATACGGCGCGGTGACCGACGAACTCGCTTGGTCCGGTTCCCGCGATGCGTTCAAACAACTCGACGACGGTGGCGTTTCGGACCCAGCCAACGAGTACGTCGATGCTGCGAGCTTTCAGCTTTCCGAGGCACGGTATCTCACCGAGGAGGCCATCAATCGACTGCTGGGATTCCAGAAGGATGGGACCTTGGCCAATCCGAACGACCTCGCGCGTGGCTACCTGTTCGCGGCCGTGGTCTTTCGGGTGATTCCCGACATGTTCGACGACTACGTAGTCGGCTCTTACCGGACGGAAAATGCCGCCCCCGTCGGCGAAGCGAACATGGCGACGCTTTATGACAAGTCGATCGACTACGCCACCAAGGGGCTGGCCCTTGCCACGGACAACGCTACCAAGACCAGCTTGACCGCCGTGCGGGCGTCGGCGCGGTTCAACAAGGCGGTGTGGGCTAAGCTGAATCCGGGCGGCACCACCCCCCCTGCCCAACCGTTGGTGAACGACGCGGCTGCGGCGACGGATGCCGCCGCAGCGTACGCACTGATGAGTGGGCCGAAGTTCCGCTTTGAGATCAATCCGAACGTGACGGCCACGGGCAACCCGTCCTCAGGCTTCGAGATCAACCAGCGTCTCGAATTGTCGGCGGGTGATGAATATGCCACGCACAACTCGGCATTCACGCGTGTCGCCGCCATAGCGCTCAACGATCCGATCACCGGCCAGCCCGATCCCATCGTGTCGGAGATGATCGAACGGTGCTGCAAGGTGAACGCAGGCTTCAATGTGGATGGCAACTACATCCCGTTCGCCGTATCGTCGGGCATCGACATGCAGTTGATCATTGCCGAGGTCGCGCTGGCGAGCGGCAACACCGCAACGTTCCAGACGGCGATCAACACCATTCGGTCGGCCTACGGACTACCCGACTGGACGCCGGTCAGTAGCGTGTCAGCCAATGCGATCCTTCAGCATGAGCGCCGGGTCGGCCTGTTCATGCAGGGGCGCCGATTATCGGACATGTACCGCTTCGGTGTGAAATCGACGTTCAGCCGCCGCCCCAACAGCCAGGGAGTCTGGACTGCGCTCTCTGACGCGGGGAAGCGTGTGGGATGCTTCTTCTCGATTCCAGTCAGCGAGCGACTGTCGAACCCGAAGGTCACTGCCCAGCCAAGCTGCAGGCAGCAGTAACGAACCCACGGTTTGTCGGGAACGGCACGGAACCCCTGCGGTTTCGTGCCGTTCTTGATTCGAATGCGCAGCGCCTTGCGCCGGGTGCACGTGGATGCGTGACAGGATAACGTCCCGGCTACGTCGCTTGTGATTTTCCGCTCTCGAGGCCATAATGACGGCCAACCCGTGACGTTCCATGCGACGACTGCGCGCCATTACCGCTATTCTGCTCTCCGCCGGCTGCTATCGCTACGAGCCGATGACCGCTCCCACTCCGTCGGTCGGGAAGGAATATCGTGCGACGCTCAACGCTGGGGGGGCCGCGACGCTCGAGCCCGTGCTCGGCAAGGACGTGGTGGTGCTCGACGGCATGCTGCGCTCCGAGAGCATCGACACATTGCGCTTTGCCGTCTCGCGCACGCAGACGCGCCAGGGGCGGGTCGCCAGCTGGACCGGTGAGGTGATCGATGTGCCCCGAACAAGTGTCGCGCATGTTCAGCGGCGCGTGCTCGACCGCCCCAAGACCTTTCGTGCCGCAATGCTCGGCATTCTCGGCGGTATTGCGGTCGGACTTGTCATCAAGGGGATCGGGGGCACGGACAACGGGACGGGCGGCGGTCCAATTGGCAATCCGCTCTAGAAAAGGTTGGAGAACCCGTAGCCGCTCCGATCCCGGCGCAGGGCGTCGGCGCTGTGGCTACGGGTTTTCGAACCACCGCTAAGGCACTAACGGAAGGGCGTTGTACACGTTGTGGTGCGGGCCAGGCCACGGAATGCGGTGAGGGGGCGATGGACCCAATGCCCGCTTCCTCCCTCTGACGCCGGCCGCGCACCACGGCGCGGACGCGATGACGGCGCGATCTGGCGGCGCGCGGTATGACACGATCGACGGCTGGGGTGCGATCATGAATCGCTGTACGCGCATACCGGCGTTTGTCGCCACACTGGCTGAGGCGCAGATCCGCGCGACCATCGCGCGGATTTGCGCCCTGTGCGTGTGATGCGGACCGTAGTGGAGCACCCGGTGAGCAGAGCCTGTCGGGGCCGGTGGCCCGTCGCCAGGGGAGGCTGAGACGCTGACGTGGCCCGCAAACGAAAAGCAACGAATCCCCACGGCCAGGCGCCCGGAACGGCCAGACCCGGCAATCCGCCGCCTGCCACGCGGCGAAGCATACGCGTTCGACTGTGGGCACTGACGCTGCTCCCGCCGCTGGTGCTGCTCTCCACTTGGTTCGTGGTCACACGTGGGAAGAAGTACGGTGGCGCCTCAGCTGCAACGATTCCCCTTCCGCGTCCACGGGAATCTCTCGCGTCGGCCGCGTCTACGGCGGGCGATTTCGTGGGGTCCGACGCTTGAGCCACGTGTCATCGCGCGGCGTTCTCGGCGTGGTCTCGATCGCCGCACGCATCGGCGGGGGGCCCCCCCGGCGCCGTGCGCCTGCTTCGGGTCTTCGACGGCACCGCAATACGATTCCGCGACGCGACGGTCGTTCCCGAGGTCCGCGGAGGCCGTTGGCGCTTCATCGTGCGGCAGGATGCGCGTCCGGCGCAAGTGTTGCGCGTCGATGGGGTGGTGGGTGGCGGACACATGCAGGGCGGGGGAACGCAGGGGTTCGTGATGCGCTGGCCAGACGGGACGGTGCGTTTCCTTCCGTGGGAACTGCACCGGCAGGAAGGGGTCTGGTTCTGCAACACGGGAACTCGCGCGAACCGCGGATGGGTACCGATCACTCCGGACATGCAGCTGGCGGACTGCGGCGATTGGCCGCCGACGCGGATCCTGGGCGATGACGTCCGCTTCGCCAATTGCCAGTCGTGCCACGGATCGCAGATCGCGGTGCGGTCGGATACGGTGGGCCACGCCTACCGCACCAGCTACCAGTCGCTGGGTATCAATTGCGAGTCATGCCATGGACCAGGGCGTCGCCACATCGCGCTTGTGCGCGATCCCGTGGCGGCGGCGCGTGGCGACGTGGGCATGCGCTCGCTTGCAACGCAGTCCAAGGACGAGTCGCTCGTCACCTGCTTCCAGTGCCACGCGCTGAAGGACCAGCTGCGTCCGGGATTTCTTTCGGGACTGTCCCTCGAGGCTTACTACTCGTTGCGACTCCCCCAACTCGGTGACGCCCCCCACCTTCCCGACGGTCGCGTGCGCACATTCGCGTACCAGGAAGGTCATCTCTACTCCGACTGCTACGTCAACGGGGGGATGACGTGCACGAGCTGTCACGACCCTCATTCGCAGCAATACCGAGATGCGAACGGGCAGGCGATACCGGGTCGGGTGAGTGACAGGCAATGCACCTCCTGCCATGCGAGCAAGGCAGTGCAGCGCGAACTACACACGCATCACGCGGCCCGCTCGGAGGGAAGTCGCTGCGTGTCCTGTCATATGCCATACCTCCAGGAACCAGAGGTAGGGACCTCGCTTCAATATGCTCGAAGCGACCACGCCATCCCGATTCCTCGTCCCCTGTCCGACAGCGCACTCGGCGTAATCGGTGCCTGCCGCGGATGTCACGGCGACCGGAGCGAGGTTGCGCTCCAGCGCCAGATGACTGAGTGGTACGGCGAGCTCAAGCCGATTGCGCCTGCCGTCACATCGGTGCTGGCGGGGCAGCGCGAAGCTGACGTGGGCCGCGCCAGCCTACTCCTCCTCCTTCCCCAGTCATCACACACGGCGGCGGTGTTCGCGGGGTTGGCATCGTTCGTGGATCGACAGCTGCGGCGCGATACGCCGCTGCCACGTGTCGCGTCAGAACGACTGCGCGCGCTCGCACGACATGCGGACCTCGATGTTCGCGCGCTCGCGCTCGCCGCACTCCACTACTCGCAAGGGGGCGACCGTGCGACACGCGAATTCCTCGCCCAGCAGTTGATGACGCAGGGGGCCAGTGAACCGCTGGTGCGGAGCCGCTGGTCGACTGCCGTGGGTTATCTGGCCGATCGGCTGCGCAGCAAGGGCGATGCGGATGGCGCGGTGGCTTCTTTCGACCGTGCCCTCGAAGTGGAGCCGACGAACCCGCGCCTGCAACTCAACCGTGGACTCGCCCTGGCCGATGGGGGCCGGCTCGCCGATGCCGTCGCGTCATATCGTGCGAGTCTGGCACTGGATCCGGGGCAGCCGTTGGGGTGGGTAAATCTGGGAATCGCCCTCGCGAGGATGGGTGACGTCTCGGGAGCCTCTGCCGCTTACCGGCGTGCGTTGGCCATCAATTCGCGTGAGGTGCTCGCGCACTTCAACCTCGGGAATCTCCAACTCGAGACCGGTGCACTGGACTCCGCAGCGGCGTCGTATCAGGCGGTCATCGCCACCGACCCCTCGATATCACTTGCGCATTTCTACCTGGCACGCATCATGGCGCAGCGCGGGGAATTGAGGGCAGCGGCTGCGGAAATTGACGCGGGGCTCGAGTTTGATCCCCACAACGCGGAAGCCACGGCCGCGCGTGCGCAACTCACGCGAATGCTCGACACCGTCCGATAGGGGAATGCCCACTCCGCAACACGCCCGGCCTGCCGGGCGGACTCTGTCCAGTTGAACACCATGCGAGAGCCGGGACTCGAACCCGGAAGGATTGCTCCACTGGATCCTAAGTCCAGCGCGTCTACCAATTCCGCCACTCCCGCGACACCGAGACGCGGCTGTTCCCCTGACGTGGCCGGCGCCTCGCCGTGAAGCTAACGGCCGAGGCGGGTGGACGACAGCTCGAAGCCCGGCGTGCAATCGCGCACCGGGCTTCGCATCACTCGTGAGTCGAGGTGGCGCTGCGTTCGCCTTACTCCCCGCCCACCTTCAAGCTGACCACCCGCGTGCTCTGCTGCTGCGCGTTGTACACCAGCAGGCTCACGTAGTCACCGTCCGACACCTTCGAGAGAACCGCCTGCAGGTCGGCCGTGCTCTTGATCGCCTTGCGCGGCGCGGGATAGATGACCTCGACGATGATGTCGATCCCGTTGGGGAAGAACTGCTGGCGTGCCGCCCCCTGCGGATCGACGTCGGTCACGCGAAGACCGCGACGTTCCTCGGGGACCTTGGCCTGGCGCGCGAAATCGGCCGACACCGGCTCGACGGTGATCCCCAGCTTGCTGGACGTGGTGCCACTCTTCGACGCCGGACTCTCGTCGTCACTCCCTTCGGCGCGGGCCACCTGGGTCGGTTCCGTCGGGGCTTCGGCGAGCTTCACCTTGAACGTCTTGTGCTGGCCATAGCGGAAGACCTCGATGTCCACCGTCTCACCGGGCTCGTGCGAGCGGATGATGCGCTGCAGCGTGCCGACACGCGTCGCCGGCTTGCCGTCGGCCTTGAGGATGATGTCCCCCTCCTGCAGCCCTGCCTTGCGTGCCGGGCTGTCGTCGCTCGAATAGCCGCCAACCAGGACGCCACTGACTTCGGGGAGCTTGGCCGCCGAGGCCACCGCCGCCGTCACGTCGCTGATGCTGACGCCGATCACCGCGCGGCGAATACGCCCGTGCTTGATGAGGTCGTCCATCACGTCGCGCGCCAGCGAAATCGGGATGGCAAACCCGTACCCCTGGTAGTAGCCGGTGCGGGTGGCGATCGCACTGTTGATCCCGACCACCTCACCGCGGATGTTCACCAGCGGCCCGCCCGAGTTGCCGGGGTTGATGGCAGCGTCGGTCTGGATGAAGTCGGAGATCGCGTACTGATTGCCGCGATAGAGGTCGAGGTCGGTCGAGCCGCGCCCCTTGGCGCTGATGATCCCGGCCGTCACGGTGTGCGCGAGCCCGAGGGGGTTGCCGATGGCCAGCACCCACTCGCCCACGCGCGTCTGGTCGTCGCTGCCTAACGCCGCGACCGGGAGGTTCGAGGCGCCGTCGATCTTGATCACGGCCACGTCGGTCGTCGAGTCGCGCCCGATGAGGCGCGCCTTGAACTCGCGGTTGTCCGTCAGCCGCACGCGGAGGCGGTCGAAGTTGGCGACCACGTGATTGTTGGTGAGGATGTACCCATCACCCGAGACGATGAACCCCGAGCCGCTCGACGCCATCGGTTCCTGCTGCCGCGGGTCGAACTGCTGGAAAAAGTCCTCCAGCCCCGGCGGCGCCTGGCGGCGCTGCTGGTTGTTGCGCTGCTGCACCCGGCGAGGCTCGGTCCGCTCGGCCTCGATCGAGACGACCGCGGGGGTCACCTGCTCGGAGATCCCCACGAACGATGCGTTCAGCGACTCGACGTTTGCCGGCGGGGTGTAGGCCCTGGCGTTGCTGGCGGGGCGCACCAGCCCCTTCGACTGCTGAGCGTAGCCGAATCGGGTGAGGTCGAGGCCCGACGCGAAGACCAACCCGCAGGCGAAGGCGATCGCGACGGCGCCGACGAGCTTGAAGCGAGAGGAAATCGGAGTGGACATTGGCGCGTCAGAAGACGAGAGGACGAAAAGACGAGGGGGAGCCCGTACGACACTAGTCACATGCGGGGGCCGGGATGGTTGCTACCCCTACACTATCAATAAGTGGCGAAGGTCGGTACCCGGTTCCTGGGGACCGACCTCCGGGTGCTCCGTCCTCGCCAAGGGGGCGCGGTACCGGCGATGGTACCGCGTTCCCCCTGAACGGGAGATTACGACTTCTTGCTTTCGTCGACGATCTCGTAGTCGGCCTCGACCGCGTCGTCGCTCTTGGGGGGCTGGGTACCGGCCCCTTCGGCGCCCGGCTCTCCCGCCGCCGCCCCCTCGCCCTGCTGCTGGGCGTAGAGCGAGCGGCCGGCCTCCTGGTACGCGTTGGAGAGCTCCTCCAGCGCCGAGCGAATCTCGCCCAGGTCGTCGCCGCGATGCGCCTTGCGGGCGCGCTCCACGGCGCTGTCGAGGCGCGTCTTCATCTCGGGGGCGAGGCGTTCCGCCCATTCCTTGGAGTTCTTCTCCACCTCATAGGCCAGCGAGTCGAGCCGGTTCCGCGTGTCGATCTCCTCGCGCCGCTTCTTGTCCTCGGACGAGTTCTTCTCCGCGTCCTTCACCATGCGGTCGATCTCGTCCTTGGAAATGCCGCTCGACGCCTCGATGCGGATCTTCTGCTCCTTGCCGGTCGCCTTGTCCTTCGCCGAGACGTGCAGGATGCCGTTGGCGTCGATGTCGAAGCCGACTTCGACCTGCGGCATGCCGCGCGGAGCGGGTGGGATCCCCGTGAGCTGGAACTTGCCGACCGTCTTGTTGTGGATGGCCAGTTCGCGCTCGCCCTGCAGGACGTGGATCTCGACCGTCGTCTGGTTGTCGTCGGCGGTGGAGAAGACGTCGGTCTTGCGGGTCGGGATCGTCGTGTTGCGCGGGATGAGCACCGTCATCACGCCGCCTAACGTCTCGATGCCGAGCGACAGCGGGGTGACGTCGAGGAGGAGGACGTCCTTCTGCTCGCCCGTGAGGACGGCGCCCTGAACGGCGGCGCCGATGGCGACGACTTCGTCCGGGTTGACCCCCTTGTTGGGCTCCTTGCCGAAAAACTCCTTCACCGCCGTCTGAATCTTCGGGATACGCGTCGAACCACCGACGAGGAGGATCTCGTCGATCTCGCTCGGCTTGAGCCCGGCGTCGGCCAGCGCCTTCTTCATGGGTTCGAGCGTGCGTTGGATGAGATCATCCACGAGCTGCTCGAACTTGGCGCGGGTGAGCTGGTAGTTGAGGTGCTTGGGCCCCGACTGGTCGGCGGTGATGAAGGGGAGGTTGATGTCGGTCGACATGGTCGACGACAGCTCGCACTTCGCCTTCTCGGCCGCTTCCTTGAGGCGCTGGAGCGCCATCGGGTCCTTGGAGAGGTCGATCGCCTGGTCGCGCTTGAACTCGCCGACCAGCCAGTCGATGACGCGTTGGTCGAAGTCGTCGCCGCCCAGGTGCGTGTCGCCGTTGGTCGACTTCACCTCGAACTGGCGCGTCCCTTCGACGTCGTACAGCTCGAGGACGGAGATGTCGTAGGTCCCGCCCCCGAGGTCGAAGACGGCGACCTTCTCGTCCTTCTTCTTGTCGAGGCCGTAGGCCAGCGCGGCGGCCGTGGGCTCGTTGATGATGCGCAGGACGTCGAGCCCGGCGATCTTCCCCGCGTCCTTGGTGGCCTGGCGCTGCGAGTCGTTGAAGTAGGCCGGGACGGTGATGACGGCCTTGGTGACCGTCTGCCCGAGGTAGTCTTCGGCCGTCTGCTTCATCTTCTGCAGGATCATCGCCGAGATCTCGGGCGGCGTGAAGCGCTTGCCGGCGACTTCGACGGCGGCAAGGTCGTTCGGACCGGAGAGGACGGCGTACGGGACGCGCTTGCTCTCCTCGCTGACCTCACTCGCCTTGCGCCCCATGAAGCGCTTGATCGAGAAGACGGTGTTCTTGGGATTGGTGACGGCCTGGCGCTTGGCGATCTGGCCGACGAGGCGCTCGCCGTCCTTCGTGAAGCCGACGACCGAGGGGGTGGTGCGTCCCCCCTCGGAGTTGGGGATCACGACCGGGTCGCCCCCTTCCATGACCGCGACGACCGAGTTGGTGGTCCCCAGGTCGATGCCGATAACCTTGTCTGCCATGATGGATTCCGAATGAGTAGTTGGTCCGGGCTCTGGAACTCCCGCGCGCGTTTAGGGCAAGTCCGGGACCGCCGAACGGCGTCACTTTGGCAGGAAATCCTGACGGAACAGCACCGCGACTGTCGCTTCTTGCGCAATCGGGCTCCGCGCGCGAGCGTCCGGTCGCTGACACCAGGGCTCTCATGATTCCGCTGAGCGACGAAAACCCGACGCTGCACCCCCCCTATATGACCATCGCCATCCTGGGGGCGATCCTCGCGTCGTGGGTCCTGGTGCAGGGGGCCGGGTTCGACTCGACCACCCTGGCGGCGACGATCTGCAACTTCGGGATGGTACCGGGGGAGCTGACCCACCTGGCTCCGCTGAACTCGGGAGTTCCGATCGGTCCGGGGCTGTCCTGCGTGGTGGATGACTTCAAGATCAATCTCTTCACTCCCATCACCTCCATGTTCCTCCACGGGAGCTGGATGCACCTGCTGGGGAACTCCCTCTTCTTCTGGGTGTTCGGGAACAACGTCGAAGACAGCATGGGGCACCTGCGCTTCCTGGTCTTCTACCTCCTGTGCGGGCTGGCGGCGGCGGCGACACACGTGGCGTTCGCGCCGGGCTCCCCGGTCCCGACAGTGGGGGCGTCGGGGGCGATCTCGGGGGTCATGGGGGCGTACCTCCTCCTGTATCCGCGGGTGCGGGTCAAGATGCTCATCCCGATCATCATCTACCCGTGGATCACGTACATGCGGGCCTGGGTCGTGCTGCTCTGGTGGTTCGCGGTGCAGGTGTTGAGCGGGCTTCCGCAACTCACGTCGCTCCGCCGCGAGATCTCAGGCGGAGTGGCGGTCTGGGCCCATGTCGGCGGCTTCGTGGCGGGCGTGGTACTGATCCGGCTGTTCGAGGACCGTGACCTGGTGCGGAGGCGGCGCGCGGTGGCCGACGCTCGCCGCGTGTGGAGCTGAATCGCACGCCCCACTTCCCCGCGTCCACGGTCGAGCCCACTTTTGCCGGATGCATCTCGCGCGCGTTCTCGGACGCCTTGTCTCAACGGTAAAGCAGGAGACGCTGGCGGCGATTCCGCTGCAGTGGATCCAGCCGATCACCGCATCCGGGGATCCGGCCGGACGGCCGATCGTGGCGGTGGACCGCATTGGATCCGGACCGGGGGACGTGGTCGTCTACATCACGTCGCGTGAGGCGGCGATGACGCTCGACGACCCATTTGCTGCGGTGGACGCGGGGATCGTGGCCAAGGTGGACTGGTGCAACCTTCGACAGGAGCGGACGCTCGATGCGTAGCGCGCTGGTAGGGCGATAGCGGCGGGCGATGTTCCTGGCGCGCGTGGTCGGCGACGTGGTCGCGACGCATCGGCACGGTGAGCTCGGGGGGCGCAAGCTCCTCCTGGTTCGGCGTCTCGGCACCGACGGTCACGAGGAGGGGGCGGAGGTGATCGCCCTCGACGTGATCGGGGTGGGTGTGGGGGAGCGCGTGCTGGTGGTGCAGGAGGGGGGGGCCGCGCGCACGCTGTCGAGGAGCGCACGGATCCCTGCGCAGGCGGTGGTGGTGGGGGTGGTGGACAGGGTCGACCTGATCGATGGCGAGGTCCCGGAGGAGGGACGGTGACTGAGAGGCTACAGACGTTGGCGCGGGAGATCGCGCGGGAGTTGGCGATGGGGGATTCGGTGCGGGGCGAGTCGACGCGGGGCGAGTCGACGCGGGGGGCCCCCCCCGAACGACACGGTAGCGTCGCGCCCTCGATCCCACCCCATCATTCCATTGCCGACCGGATCGTTGCCACGGCAACTCGCTCCGGCACCCCAGGAGGCGCCCCGCCGGGCGTCACCTTCGTGCGCGAGAACGCCCGCATCGCCGACTTCATCGACCACACGCTCCTCAAGGCTGAGGCGACCGCCCGCGAGATCGATAAGCTTTGCGACGAGGCCCGCGAGCATCGCTTCGCCGCCGTCTGCGTGAACCCGGTCTGGGTGCGGCGATCGGCCGAGCGGCTACGAGGGACGCCGGTCCAGGTGGCGACGGTGCTCGGATTCCCGTTAGGCGCCAGCACCCCGGAGGTCAAGCGCTACGAGGCGGCGAATGCGGTGGAGCACGGCGCGACCGAACTCGACATGGTCGTCGCCCTCGGGCATATCAAGAGCGGCGATTGGAACCACGTGGCCGACGATATCGCCGCGGTGGTCGAGGGGGCGTCCGGTACGCTGGTGAAGGTGATCATCGAATCGGCCGCGCTCTCGCCGGTGGAAATCATCAAGGCGTGCGCGATCGCCAAGGAGATGCGGGCGCAGTACGTGAAGACGTCGACCGGCTTCCACGCCGCTGGCGGGGCAAGCGCCGAGGCGGTGGCGCTGATGCGCCTCGTCGTTGGCGACTCGATGGGGGTGAAGGCGTCGGGCGGGGTGCGCGACTGCGAGGCGGCGCTCAAGATGATCGTGAACGGGGCGACTCGGATCGGGACGTCGAGCGGCGTCTCGATGGCCAAGTGTCTGGGGCAGGGCCCCCTCCCGCTCAACGACCTCCTGTCGCTGGCCTCGCAGCACTCCACAGGGTGCGCAACGTGCACGCACGGTGGCGGGGCCGGGGGCATCCCGGGGGCGTACTGACGGGCGAATAGGGGGGCGA
>DAIESF010000497.1 GCA_027346425.1 Gemmatimonadota bacterium
GCCGCCTTCGCCCGCGCCAGCGACGAGTTCATCGCCAGCCAGCGTTACAACGCCGACCGCGCCGAGCACCGCGTCACGCTGGGGGCCTTTCTATTGGCGCGCGGCGATACGGCGGGGGGAATGGAGGAGTTCCGCACCGCAACGAGGGAGTGGCCACGCAATGTCCCGGCGCTCCTCAACCTGGCGGGGGTGCTGTCGTTGCAAGGGCGCGAGTCGGAAGGTGAGCGGGTGATCCGTGACGCCCTGCGCCGGATGCCGGGAGAGGCGGAGCTGCATCACGAACTGGGGCGCTCGCTCGCCCGCCAGGGGAAGGTACGGGAGGCTCTGGCGGAGGTGGAGGAAGCGATGCGGCTCGCGCCGGGCGACGCTCGTTATGCGCGGACGATGGCGGCGCTCAGCGGCGGCCGCCACCGCTGAGCGCTGCTCCCTACCTGGCGGTCGCCGGCGCGATCGCTCGCCCGCGGGCCTCGAGACGGGCCGCCTCGTCGCCGCGACGCATGCGCCGCAGCAGCTGGGCGTAGTCCACGAGCACCGCGCCGACGGCGGGTGACTCGGTGCCGAACGCCTTCTCGCGGATGGCGAGCGCCCGCCAGTAGCGCGCCTCGGCCTCGCCGTTGCGCCCGAGGTCACGCAGCACATTCGCCAGGTCGTATTCGGCGGTCGCCACGCTCGGATGGCCCGGGTCGACACGCTTCTGCAGGATCGCCAGGGCGCGCAGGAGGCGCCGTTCGGCCTCGGGAAACTGGCCGCGGTGCCAGGCGATCTCGCCGAGGTTGATGTTGATCGACGCGATGTTGACGTGATCCTCGCCTAACGCCTTGGCGAGATTCAGCTCGGCGCGCCGGTAATACTGTTCCGCCTCGTCGTATCGCTCCAGCCCGTAGTACACGACGCCGAGGTTGCTCAGCGTTCGTCCCACGTCGGGGTGGTCGCCGCCGACCGTACGCTCGTACATGGCGAGCGCCCGGCGGAACACCGGCTCCGCGTCCGCGTAGCGTGCCTGCGCCAGGTACGCCGAGCCAAGGTTGCGCAACATGCGCGCGAAGTCCGGGTCGTCTGGCGCCCCGCTCTTGGCGCGCAGGGCGACAGCGCGGGTGAGGAGCGACTCCGCCTCGGCCGGCCGCCCGCGCGTGACAAACATCCCGCCGAGGCCACTGAGGACGATGGCGAGGCTCGGGTGGGTGGGGCCGAGGGTGCGCTCGCGCTCGCCTAACGTTGCACGGTACAGCGACTCGGCCTGCGCAAAGCGCCCCTGCTGCGACGCGAGGCGCGCCAGTTCGAAGACATTCGCCTGCAGCACCGAGTCATCGGCGCTGAGCGCCCGCTGGCGGATCGTGAACGACTGCTCGAGGAGCGGCTGGGCCTGCGAGAAGAGTCCCAGTTCGCGGTACACGTTGCCGATCGTGAACATCATCTGTGCCTGGACGAGCGGTTGCCCGGACAGTTCGCTGCGGATGCGATCCGCGCCGCGGTCGAGGATCTCGCGAGCGGTCACGCTGTTGCCGCGCGCCTCGCCCGGATCGGAAATCCTGAACAGCCCGGTCACGAAGGCGGCGACCTGCCTCGACGTTTCGGCCTCCTGTCGCGCGAACGCCTCGGCACGCCGCGCGCGCACGAGCGAGAGCTCCGCCAGCGTCAAACCGACGACAAGCGAGGCGACGACTACCGCCCCCGCACTCACCGCCACCCGGTGCCGGCGTACGAACTTGGAGATCCGGTACAGTGTGGAGGGGGGGCGCGCGATGACCGGCTCGTTATGCAGGTAACGCTCGAGGTCCATCGCCAGGTCGTTCACGGTCTGGAAGCGCCGCGTGCGATCGGGGTCGAGCGCCTTCATCACGATCCAGTCCAGGTCGCCCTGCAGCTCACGGCGCAGCCCGCGCACGTCGGTCCGCCGGCTGGACGAGATCGCGCTCGCCACCTGCCCGAGCGTCGCCAGCTTCGCGCTCGGACGCGAGACGTTGGTCTCCCGTTGCTGGAGCTTCACCATGAACATCGGGAAGCCCATCTCGGTAGGATCGAGCGGAAGGCGCCCGACCAGCAACTCGTACAACATCACGCCTAACGAGTACACGTCGGTGCGTGTGTCCACGTCGAGCGCCGAGGGGTCGGCCTGCTCCGGGCTCATGTAGGCCGGGGTCCCCACCGTCATGCCCACCTGGGTGACCAGGGTGCGTTCCGTGAGCGGCTGGGCGAGCGCCTTGGCGATCCCGAAGTCGATCACCTTGGGAACCGGGGCGCCGTCCTGCAGCATCACGAGGACGTTCGACGGCTTCAGGTCGCGGTGGATCACCCCTTTCTGGTGGGCGTGCTGCACCGCGTGGCATACCTCGATGAAGAGGAGGAGCCGGTCGTGCGTGGAGAGCTTGTGGACGTCACAGTACTCGGTGACGGGGATCCCCCGCACGAGCTCCATCACGAAGTACGGGCGCCGGTCGGCGGTGGCCCCGCCGTCGAGGACCTTGGCGATGTTCGGGTGGTCCATCACGGCGAGCGCCTGGCGCTCCAACTCGAAGCGGGCGATCACCTCATGGGTGTCCATCCCGTCCTTGATGACCTTGAGTGCGACACGTCGCCGCACAGGCTCGAGCTGTTCAGCGACGTAGACCAGCCCCATTCCCCCCTGTGCGAGGAGCTGCAGAATGCGATAGGGTCCGATGCGCGCGGGGTGCCCATCCATCTCGCCCCCTGCGGATCGTTGGTCCCGGGGGGCGTCTGGCTCTTCGTTCGACGACATGTGTCTCGTCCCCGACCGGGTCGGGTGACTACTCCCCGATGATAATGTCCGGATCGACGATCTCTTCGCGCGTCCCGCCGCCGGGGACGCGGCACAGAAGTCGCACGTTGTAGGGGTACGTCCCCTGGGTGCGGGCTGTGTTCGCGCGCGCAGAGCTGCCACCACGCGGCGGCGTCCCATCGAAGGGCCAATCCTGGTCGCCGTTCTTGAGCGTGATCTGGAGCGAGTCGGAGGCGACGTTTCCTGCCATCCGCCACTCCACGCTGTCGCCAACCGCAATCCGGACCTGCGGAGGGGTGACGAAAGCGGGGTTCTGGCCATTGGAGCAGTGCACCATGACCTGTGGAGTGTTCAGCGATGCGCGGCCGACGAAGGGGAGCGCAGCGGCGCCGATGCCCATGGTCGCGGTGCCAACGAGGACTGCGAAGACACGTCTCATGACTTGCTCCTGCAGGGGGGGGCCATCCGGGGTGATGGCGGGGTGGCGAGGTGCGAGCGGAAGCGGCCGGACGAGTCAGAGGCGGGCCACCTAAGG
>DAIESF010000498.1 GCA_027346425.1 Gemmatimonadota bacterium
ACGAGAAGACGAGAAGACGAGAAGACGAGAAGACGAGAAGACGAGAAGACGAGGGGGGTGTACCTCGTCTTCTCGCTCATGGCCAATTGAAGATGCTTTGTGGCACGACTCGCTCGCGGATGCGCCGCACGTCGCCCGGGATGTTGTGGAAGGTGCGCGTCCGGTCCTCGTTCGTCAGCCGCAATCCCCACCGGGAGCCGTCGCGCCGGTCGAGCGGGACGGCGAGGTCGAGCCGCCACATCCGCTGCGACTTGGGCGGGACCGCCGCCATCAGCGAGAACCCCACGGCCTGACGCAGTCCGCTGTTGAGTCCGAGCGGGACGTCGCCAGCCCACACCTGGCCGAGGTCAGTGAAGACCCCCACGCCGGCGTCGGCCGAACCGCGGAAGCTCCCCACGCGCCACCGCTCCTCGATGCGGGCGATCATGCGACGCGCGCCTCCCAGCTCGACATCGTCGTAACCGCGGAGCCCGCCACGACGCGCCCCCAGGTCGAGCTGGTACGGGATGCGCGCGCTCCACCCGCCCCCCCACGACACGTCCGCCGAGACCAGGTGCCGCGGACGCGGCCTGAGGTACCACGCCAGTCGCCCATTGGTCAGGACGTCGTCCCACCCGGTCGTCTCCCGCGAGCGGCGCCCCTCGATGTCTCCCTGGATGGCGGCATACGAGCGCCTTCCCCCCACCGCGAAGAATACGTTGGCCGCGACATACTTCTCGCTCCGGGCGATCCCGCGCGAGGCCGCGAGCGAGTGGCCTAACGTGAGCCCCAACTGTGTCCCCACCCGCAAGTCCTGCGGCCCACTCAGGGCGTCGAACCCGTTGACCTGCACGAAGCGGATGCGCCGCAACCCCAGCAACGTATTGAACCGCGCGCTGCGCGACGTACGGTAGCGTCCCAGCAGGACCGACGTCGTGTCGGCGAGCACGCCGGAATCGGTGATCAGGACCGGGGCGCCCGCCGGGGAGTCCGCCTCATACGACAGCTGCGCGCCCAGCAGACCAAGGAGCCCGGTGCTCCCCACACGCAGCATCGCCCCCGCGTCCGCGAAGCGCCGCCTCACCTCGAGCGACGACGGGAAGCCATTGGGACGGAGGAAGCGCGCGTATTCGTCGATTTCACCGCCACTCACGCGCCACGCCGACTTCTGCACCTCGGTGAGGAACGGATAGCTGACCTCCGCCTGCCAGTCGCCCCCGAGTTCGCGGCGCGCCGCCGCCAGTTGCAGCTGGTACGGCTTCCCCCAGAGCTGGTAATTGGTGTAGCGCCCGGCGAACCGGTCGCGATAGTAGGCGCCGTCGCGCCAGTTCGCCGACGCGTACACGGCATTCCCCAGCAGGTTCTGGTTCCCGACCGTGAGCCCGGTCAGGTACGGGGCATCCTTCTCCACCCCGATCGAGCCGATGAGCGCCGGCTCGTCGATCGTCACCACCTCGACTCGCACGCCGTCCATCCCGTCCTGGTAAGCCGTCACGCTCGCATCGGCGATGAACGGCATCGCGCGCAGGATACGCTCACTCTCCGAACGCAACAGCGGGTTGCAGCGCTCCCCCTTGTGGAGGAGCATGAAGTTGCGGACGACGGAAGGAGCCGAGGTCACGTTGAGGCTCGTGACGAGGCGTCCGAGGAAGGGTGACCGCGCGAAGATCCCCCCGAAGCCCGGAGCCTGCGACAGGATCACCACGTCGGTGATCGGCTGCCCGTCACAGCGGACTTGCGTGCGCACGGTCCCCTGCGCCGTGGCAACAGCACACGGACACAGCGTGACGGCGGCCAGCGCCCGCAGCGTACGGTTTGTCAGTCGCAGCTAGAGCCCCATCTTCTTCTTGAGCTCGGCCAGGCGCGCGTCCGCGTCGGCCTCGCTCGCCTGCCGGCGGCGCTCACGATCCATGGCGCCGAGTTCCTGCGCGAGCCCCGCGCCGCGATCGTCCAATCCGAGGTCTGCATCGCTCGGAGGCGCCGTCCCCAGCCCCCCCGCGCGCAACCCGGACCCCACTCCCGCACTCGCGGCCTTGTACTGCGCCTTCATCTCCTCGACCTCGCGCTCCACCAGCGCAAGCTCCCCTTCCTCCACCTCGAGCTTCCGCGCCAGCAGCGCCACGCGCTCGGCATGGTGTGCCTCGAACCGCGCCGCCACCTCCACGGTCTCGGCATCGCCAATCCCCTCGGCCAATGCCCTCCGGCGCGCGACCGTCTCCAGCTCCCCACGCTCGACCGCCAGCCGCTTTCTCGTAACCTCCGCCCCCTTGCGCAGGTCGTCGACCGCCAGGCGCGCCCGCACCAGCGAGTCGCGCATCGCCGCCAGAACCCCGCGCCGGTCCTCCGGTGCGACGTCGCCGTTCAACAAATCACGAAATGCCTGTCGGATATCCTCGAACACGCAACCCTCATGGGGAGATCGGGAACCTTACCGCCCGAACGTTATCCCCCCTCGCCCACGCTCGGCAACTCGCGGGACGGATGGTGCCGCACCACACCCGCTCCCCGGCGTCCCCCACTCCACCGCACGCCCACATCCCTGCTGCGGAACCGTCCGCCCGTCGTCCGTCGCCCGCCTGCCTACGCCACCCACCTCGCCTCATCGCGCACCTGCCGCATCAGCTTCGACGCCGAGTGGTGCCGCGCGAAGAAGATCCCGTCGCTCACCCGGTTGAGCGCAAAGCGCAGGCGGCCGAAGCGCTCGGCTGCGTGCGCAAAGAGCGGCTGCACCCCGTGCTGCGCCGCGAGGCGATGGGCCGCGGCAAGTTCGTACCCGCGCCGCCCCATCTCGTCGAAGTACTCGAGGTCCGGCCCCCCGCGGCGATGGCGCCGCGCCTCGATGTAGTCCGGAAAGATCCCCGCCAGCCACAGCGCGTAGTTCCCAAGGTGAGCGCGCACGAGGAAGGCACGGGTCGGATCGCTGCACTCGGCGTCGGCAAGAAGCGACGCCAGCGTATCGTAGACTTGGTCGTCGTACTCACGGATCCGCCGCGCCCGGTCCCGCGCGCCGAAGTGTAGCAGCACGGCGGCCACGAGGTCGGCCAGCCCCCGGTCTCCTTCCCCCACCTCGCGCAGCGCGTGCCGCACGACGACATACGTGAAGAGCCTGATCGAAGCATGCGCCGCGTGCGACTGCTCGAGCAGAGCCGCGCGCAATCGCGGGTCGTCGAGAATCGCATCGAGCCCTTCGTCGCGCAGCGTGTGTTCAAGCACGTCGAGTTCGCTCGACGAACCGCGGGCGATGAGTCGCACGGCGAACTGGGCATCGCCCCTCGTCAGGCACTGGCGGACATTCGCGAGAATCATTCGGCAATCCCTCCGACGTCACATGGTCCTACACCGCGCCTCCATCTAAAGATCGACGCGCCGGAGCGGGAGAGGATACGTGACGGCTGCGCGTTGCCTCGCGGGCCCCCGCGTCGCCACCTTTCCCGGGGCATGACACTCCGAGTCCTTCACGTCGACAGCGGCCGCGAATGGCGCGGTGGGCAGCGCCAGGTCCTCCTGCTCGCCCGCGGACAGCGGGAACAGGGGCACGAGCCGCTCGTCGTCGCGGCCCCCGACTCTCCCCTCCTCCATCGCCTGCGCAGCGCTGGCCTGGCCGCCAGCGCCGTGCGCATGCGCGCCGACTGGGACGTCGCCGCCGCCCGCCGCATCCGCGCCCTGATCCAGACATGGCGCCCCGACATCGTGCACGCGCACGACGCCCGGGCCCATGCCCTGGCCCTTGGTGCGCTCATCGGTCGACGTGAACTCCCGCTCGTGGTCACTCGACGCGTTCCGTTCGTCCCGCGGGGACGCATGAAGTACGGCCCCCGCGTCGCGCGCTTCATCGCCATCTCCCACGCCGTTAGCGACGCCCTCCAGCGTGGCGGGGTCGCCGCCAGCCGCATCGATCTCGTCTACTCCGGCGTCCCCACGCCACTCGTCTTCACGCCTCGCGACTGGCGCGCCGAGCGCGCGTGGGCGGCCGAGACGGTACTGTGCGGTGTCGTCGGCGCCATGACCGCCGAGAAGGGGGTGCGACTCCTCGCCGAGATCGGCGAGCGCCTCCCGAGCGAGCTCCGAACGCGCATTCGCCTCGACCTCCTGGGGGGAAAAGCAACGGGAGGGGAAACCCTTGGCGGCGTCGAAGCCTATCGGGCAGGATTCGTCGACGAGGTGCATGGGGCCATGGTCGGCCTCGACGTCCTCTGGCACCCCTCGAGCGCCGAAGGGCTCGGGACCGCCGTCATCGATGCCATGGCGCTCAAGGTCCCCCCGGTCGCCTTCGCCGTCGGCGGCCTCCCGGAACTCATCGTCGACGGGGAGTCAGGGCTTCTCGTTCCCGCCGGCGACGTGGCGGCGTTCGCCTCGGCCGTCTCGCGCCTCGCGGGCGACCGCGAGCTGTGGGAACGCATGAGGGCGGCCGGCCCCAAGCGCGCTGCCGAGTTCAGCGTCAACCGCATGGTGGCAGGGACCGAGCAGGCCTACCGGCGCGTGCTCAGCTGACGGCCGAACGCCACAGGCCAGATGGTGTACCACCCCTGAGCCATTCCGTCTAGCTTTCGGCGGACTCTCATCACGCGCTCTCGTGCTCTATATCTGCATTCCCTCGTTCGACGAGGCCCCCACGGTTGGCGTCCTCCTGTGGAAGATACGCAAGGTCTTCCAGGAGTACTCCCGTGAATACGAGATCCTCGTGTACGACGACGCGAGCACCGACGCCACCGCCGAAACGCTGGAGTCGTACAAGAAGGTCCTGCCGCTTACGGTGATCCGCGGCGAGTCGCGCGTGGGCTACGCACGTGCCCTCACGGAACTCTGCCGCGCCGCGGCGCAACGCACCCGCTACGCGCGCCGCGACGCCGTCATCACGCTGCAGGCCGACTTCACCGACCAGCCCGAGCACATCCCCGAACTCGTCAAGCGCTTCGAGGGAGGGGCCGACGTGGTCGTCGCCGAGTCGGCCAATCCGAATGCCGGCCCCACCCCCGTGCGACGCCTGCGGCGCTTCGCCCCGCTGGCGCTACGCCTGTCCATTCAGACTCCCGGAGTGAAGGATCCCTTCGGCTCGCTGCGTGTGTACCGCGTTTCGATTTTGCGCGATGCCTTCAAGGCTGCCGGTGACACGCCGCTCCTTGCCGGCGAGGGGTGGGCGGCCAACGTCGACCTCCTCCTCGCCACGCTCCCGCATGCGCGTCGCGTCGAGACGGTGACGATGGAGTCGCGCTACGACCTGCGCCCGCGGGCGTCACGCATCAAGCCATTGGCCGACGTCCTGAACCTGTATCGCTTCGGGCGAGCCGCCCGGCGTCGCCCACAGCCAGCCGCCCCGACGACGGCTGGCACCTGATGCGCCGCACCGCCTTCGCGTTCGCCCTGGCAGTGGGCGCCCTCGCCCATGTGTCGTCGAGGGGGGCCCTGGCGCAGGCGAAGACAGGGGCGAGTGTTCCGTTAGACACGCCGCCCGCGTTCGCC
>DAIESF010000499.1 GCA_027346425.1 Gemmatimonadota bacterium
ACGAGAAGACGAGAAGACGAGAAGACGAGAAGACGAGAAGACGAGAAGACGAGAAGACGAGAAGACGAGAAGACGAGAAGACGAGAAGACGAGAAGACGAGAAGACGAGGGGCGCGGCGCTCGGGGCTGCGCCCCTCGTCCATTCGACATGGGGTGCTGGCAGGGGGCGATCCGGACGGTAGGTTGGCGGCATCCACGATGACGCCGAGTGACTCATGCGCCCTACTCGCTTTCTCCGGTTCCATCTCCTCGCCTCGGTGGCACTATCGGGCGCAATCGCGCCGCGGAGTGCCAGCGCACAAGCCGTCCCCCACCCTCGCGACTACCTGGGGCACGAAGTCGGCGCCGACCGCATGCTTGCCGACTGGGGGCAGATCGGGGGCTACTTCACGAAGCTTGCGGCATCACCCGCCGTGCGAGTGGATACGCTCGGCCTTACGACGGCGGGGCTCCCCTTCCTCGCGGTGACGATCTCGCACCCCGACAACATGCGGCGCCTGGAGGATATCCGGCGCGCGGAGGCGCGGCTGGCCGACCCGCGCGGGCTGCCGCCGGAGGAGGAGGCGCGCCTGGTGCGCGAGCAGCCGGCGGTGGTCCTCATCAGCAACAACATCCATGGCAACGAGATCGCTTCGAGCCAGATGGCGATGGAGCTGGCGTGGTGCCTGGCGACCAACGACACGCTGCAGGCGAGGCTCCGCAACGTGGTGCTCCTCATGTTCCCGTCGATGAACCCCGACGGGGAGCAGATGATTACCGAGTGGTACAGGACCGGAGTGGGGACCGCGTTCGAGGGCGGGCCGATCCCCTGGCTCTACCATCCGTACGTGGGACACGACAACAACCGTGACTGGTACATGGTCACCCAGCGTGAGACGCGGCTGGCCACCGACTTCCTGTACCGGCGCTGGTTCCCGCAGGTGGTGTACGACGTGCACCAGATGGGGAACTCGGGGATGCGGATCTTCGTCCCGCCGATGGTCGACCCGGTGAACCCGAACCTCGATCCGCTCATTGTGCGGGGGATCAACCTGATCGGGTCGCAGATGTCGTGGGCGCTGGAGCAGGCGGGGAAGCAGGGGGTGGGCGACGGCGTCCTGTACGACCTGTGGTGGCACGGCGGTTTTCGCGGGACGCCGACGCGGCACAACATGATCGCCCTCCTCACCGAGGCCGCCTCGGTGCGCGTGGCGTCGCCGATCGTGCAGAAGCCTGAGCAACTGACGGGACATTCGCGCGGGCTCCCGCGCTACGAGGCGCGCACCTCCTTTCCCAACCCGTGGCCCGGGGGAACCTGGCGGCTGCGCGATATCGTGGACTACGAGCTGATCGCCGCCGAGGCGCTGGTGACGTTCGCCTCGCGGCAGCGCGAGGATCTGGTGCGCGGCTTCGTGCAGATGGGGCGGCGACAGGTGGCGTTAGGCGCCTCGGGTCCGGGGCCCCGCGCCTTCCTCGTCCCCAAGCACCAGCGCGACCCGGGAGCAACCCGCCAGCTGCTACAGGTGCTGCAGGTGGGAAGAGTCGAGGTGCACGACGCGCCCGACGCGTGGGTGGTGAAGCTCGACCAGCCGTACCGCGCGCACGCCAAGGACCTCCTGGAGGTCCAGCGCTTTCCCGCGATGGAGCGGTGGCCCGGGGGGCCGGTCGAGCGCCCGTACGACGTGGCGGGGTGGACGCTCCCCTTCCAGATGGGGGTACAGGTCATCGAAAGCGACACGGTCCCGGCAGCCACCGGGGCATTGCTCCCGCCGGTGGAGTCCATGGCCTGCGTCCCGCCGGAGCGCGTCGGACAGAAGCTGGGGACGTGGTTGATCCTCGATGCCCGCGACACGGAGAGCTATCGACTCGTTATGCAGGCGGTGCGGAACGGGTGGGAGGTGCGGGTGGGCACGGAACCGCACCCGTTGCAGGTAAATGGTACGCGATATCCTGCGGGGACGTTTTACGTTCGACGCGGGGGGGGCCCCCGCGGCACCCGCCCCGAGCGCGCGGCTATGCCCGTCGCTACCGTGCGTCGCTCCCCGCTCGGCGGGCTCGTCCCGCTCCCGCCGGCCCGCGGCGCGCAACGCGGCGGCGTAGATATCGCTCTCCAGTGTCGCCCGTCGCTCGACGTGATCCCGCGCACCGAACGTCTGTCTCGCCTGCCACGAATCGCCCTCTACAAGTCGTGGGCAGCATCCATGGACGAGGGGTGGACACGCTGGCTCTTCGACCAGCACGACGTGCCCTACATCACGCTTAATGATTCGATGGTGAAGGCGGGCCGACTGCGTGACCACTTCGATGTCGTCCTCGTCCCTGACATGAGTCTACGGGAGGCGCGCGGCGGAATGTCCGCCACCGCGGTTCCCGCCGCGTACGCCGGCGGGTTGGGCGATGCGGGGCTGGCCGAGCTCAAGCGGTTCGTGACCGACGGAGGGACCCTCCTCCTGCTGGACCACGCCGCCGAGATCGGGACGTCGGCACTCGGCGTGGCGGTGAACCTAACGATGGTTCGCGCGCGCGCCGGCGACGACGGGGACACGCGGGGCGCGGGCGAGGGAACGGCACGGCGTGAGTCGCTGTACGCTCCCGGTTCGATCCTGCGGGTCCTGGTGGATGGATCGCAGCGCCTCACGGCAGGCATGCCAGACAGCGCAGCGGTCTACTTCACCAACAGCGTCACGTTCGACGTCCCCTCGGGGTCGCCGGCGCGTCCCCTGCTCCGATATCCGGAGCGCGGGACGGAGATCCTGATGAGTGGCTTCCTGCAGGGTGCGCAGGAGATCGCCGGCAAGGCCGCCGCGGTCGACGTCCCGATGGGACGCGGCCGGGTGATCATGTTCGGCTTTCGCCCGCAATACCGCGGGCAGTCGGTAGGCACGTTCAAGTTGCTGTTCAACGCGCTGCTCGCCGGAGGGACGCCCGGGCAGCGCTGACTCCCACTCCGCGCGTTTCCCGAGGTCTGCGTATGCGCATCGCTCGCACGTTCCGTCTGGCCCTCGCCGCCGCCGCCGTGATCCCCACGTTGGCTGGTGCGCAGGCGTCCAATGCTCCCCGTACCTTCAACGACTCGTGGTTCTGGGGGATCAAGGGCGGATCGACCATGTTCACCACCGGCGCGAACGGCGACTCAAAGGTCAACGCCGCTACCGTCGGTGCCGAGTGGGTCGTCACCCGCACCCGCGCCGCCGTCTACCTCTCGGTCGAACAGGCCTTCTTCGACAATACCGCTGGTGTTTTCGACGCCTCGTCGGCCGGGTCGGTCCGCTCGGTCAGCATCAGCGACCTCCGGCGTTACAACGCCGGCGTCTACTTCTTCCCGATCAAGCACAACACGTTCCACCCGTACGCCGGGCTCGGACTTGCGATCAACGTGATCCAGAACGCCGAGCCGCAGGGGACGTACAGCAGCGCCGCGTCGCAGGACTCGGTGTTCTCGGCCGTGAACGACCAGAGCAGCAAGGTGTCCGCGGTCTTCACGCTGGGGGCGCAGGCGCAGGTCGCCAGCCGCATCTCGGTCTTCGTCCAGGGGTCGTCGATGCCGACCCGCCGCAACTTCCTCATCAACGGCGCGGCGAACACCTTCGTCGTCGAGGGCGGCCTTCGCTTCAACCTCCTCGGCGCGATCGAGAAACTGCAGTAGGACGCGGCACCTCCCGCGCATCGTCGAGAGCCGGTCCCCTCAGGGGGCCGGCTCTCGCTGCGTTGTGGCGGGCTGACGCCCCCTCACCTGGCGCCGGGCGACGGGATCTGCGCGACGGATGGACTTGGCCCCGGCGGCGCCTAACGCAGCCCGCGCGCGTGCAGCCAGGCGGCCGCCTCGGCGAGCGTCAGGCGCGCGAGCCCTCGCGGCGCGCGCGACACGTGCGGATCGCCGGCAATGCAGTAGCGCAGCGGCCACTCGGCGGCCTGGGTGATCCCGATGCGCGGCGTCACCGCGACCGCCGCATCGGTGACCGGCGTTCCGGGGAGGAGTCGCAGCGCCCCCCGATCGAGGCGCACCCCGTCCTGTTCACCGGTGATGCCTAACGCCTGACAGAGCTTCCCCGGTCCGTTGGCCAGCTCACGGTCCGGGACCCCACCGCGCCGCC
>DAIESF010000014.1 GCA_027346425.1 Gemmatimonadota bacterium
GACGGTTCGGTCGAGATCGCCTATTTCGGCCTCGTCCCGTCACGGCATGGCCGCGGGCTCGGCCGCCTCCTGCTCGAGCGCGCTATCCACGAAGCGTGGGAGTGGGGGGCAATCCGCGCCTGGCTGCACACCTGCACGCTCGACGGCCCCGCCGCCCTCCCCAACTACCTCGCGCGCGGCTTCGAGCCCTTCAAGCGCGAGACGTACCAGCAGTTGCTCCCCGACGCGTAATCCTCGGGTGGTCAGCGTCCCCGCCGGCGATCGCTCCCGCGTCCGCCATCGCGCTCGCCGCCCGGGCGATCTTCGCGCCCGCGGCGCCCGCTCCGATCGCTGCGCCTCGATCCGCCGCGCCCTTCCCCCCGCCGCCCGTCGCCCCGACTCCCCTGCCCGAGACGCTCACGAGCGAATTGGCTGCGGACATCTGCCGCGTCGCGCTCGCGACGGCGGCGGTGCCGCTCCTCCTGCCGGTCCTGGCGGTCGACGGAGCGCTCCTCGGGCGACCATGGGCGATCGAGAAGCTCCTGCAATTCATCCAGCGTGGCAGCGCGCACGCTCCCGCGCTGTCCGCGGTGCACCAGGAAGCGAAGCGGACGGTCGAGAGTGGGGAGTTCTTCCCCCACGAGGGTACGGGCCAGCTTCTCCGGGAGGACCAGGCGGGCCACCCCAAGAGGGGCAGTGACCCCGCCATCTCCCGCACTCCCCTCCTCCACGTCGTAGTCGATCCCGACCGGCTTGTCGCGTACATCCACATACTCGGGGAGCGCCAGCAACCGCTCGCGCTCGGCGGCGGGGACCCACTCCGCCAGCGGCAGTCGTAGTGGCGCTGCGCGATAGTCGCGCATCGAGTGCACGTCGCCTAACGCGTCCTCATACAGCGCCACCAGCTCGGCCATTCCCAGCCGTCGCACCAGGCCCCCGGAGCGCCGGTACAGCTCGCGCACTTCCTCGACCGCCTGTCGATTGCGCTTGACGGCAACATGGCGCGGTTCGCCGCGCGCCAGCGCCTCGGCCAGCGCCCGACGCGCCTCGCCTTCCTGTCCCGCCGGGAACTCGTCGAGGAGCTCCTCGTCCCGCTCCAGCTCGAAGCCGAAGTAAGTGAGGCGCGATTCGCGAAGGAGCGCCTCGCGCTTGCCGCGCCCGTCGTACACCAGGCGCGCGTCGCCGCGGACCGCGTACTTGCGGACCAGCGCCATCGGGATCTGCGTCCCTTCGATCGCCGCGCGCGGAACGCCGAAGCGATCGGCGAAATAGCGCAGCGACCCCGCCACCGCCCCCCACGACCCGCAGACGCTGCTCTTGGAGACGCGCGCCTCCTGTCCGTCCACCGTCTCCTCGTCGATCACGAGGTCGAACGGCATGATGCGCGCGACCAGGTCGCAGAATCCCCGCCTCACCTCTTCGGTCACCAGCGGCATTGCCGTGGGAAGCGGGAGCCCCACCCCGCGATAGACCGACGCCATGGCGAGTGCGGTGTCCTCGATCGCCTTCACCAGGACGCCGCGCCCATCGGCCCACCGCGCGACTCCCTCAGGGTCGAAGAGGTGCCGGGGAAGGCCGTACACCTCGCCCATGTAGCCGGCCCTCGCGAAGGCTTCGGCATACACGTTGTAGGCTGTGAGTTGGTCGCTCCCCGCAACGACCAGCCCCGAGAGGTCGCGCTCGTCGCGCGTCATCCGGTGCAGCGACTCCACGCTCGCCATCACGGCGAGATAGGGCATGAGCGCGTCCTCGCCGTGCACGATGAGCTCGGCCCACTCGCGCTCCACGGGGAGCTTCTCCACCAGCTTGCCGTAGCGCGACAGGCGGCCGTTCTCGATCACTCCGCGCGCCTCCAGGTGCTGCAGGGCGCGCCGGTAGGCGCCACGATCGAGCGCCACGGGGAGGTCCAGCTCGTCGGCGCGCACGCCGAGGTCGGCGCAGGTGAGCGCCACCCGCTCCGAGTCGCCCGCCAGCTGGAAGTCGGGCTCGGTCGGCTTCATCGACGGCCAGTGCAGGTCGCGGTCGCTCAAAATGAAGACCTTCCCGTCGTCCACGCGCCCGTGCACGCGCCCCGCCATCTGCAGGATCTCGTTGGTCCCCAGGTGCGTGCGGGTGAGGACGTTCTTCCCCCGCTCCACGACATTGGTGAAGCGCGTGTCGTCGATGACGGCGGTGTCGAGCCCCTTGATGTTCAGCGCACTTTGTCCGGCCGCCGTCATCGCCAGGAAGAAGGGCTTCTCGACCCCCTCCTCGAGGAAGGGGCGGATCACCCGGATCGGTTCGCCGCCGTGGTAGAACGCCGAGGTGATGCGCCGGAACCGGTCGCCCACCAGGGCCGCCACCTGCTCCACTGCCGCCCGCGTCGGGAGGAACATCCCCACGCCGCGCCGCTGCTTGATCACCTGCTGCAGGAACTTGTCGTCGAGGAAGTCGGCCGGGTCCTTCCTCAGCACCCGGACGTCGGCCGCCTTGCGCGGATCGAAGGCGGTGGACTGGATCACCGCCGCCGATCGCAGGTACTCCGCGTAGAAACGCGGGTCGACCGTGGCCGAGAGCCAGATGAAGCGGCACCCGACACGCTTGCCTAACGCGAGACACAGCTCCAGTTCCGCCGACGTCTGGTGGATCTCGTCGATGACCAGCGTGTCGTGGGGAAGGATGTCGCCGTCCTGGAACCAGCGGCGCGCGATCCCGGTCGTCACGACGATCACGTTCCAGGTCGGCGTCTCGGGGGTCGCCTCGCGCTCGCGGTTGATGACCCCGATGCGGAGCGTCTCGGTACGGAGAATCGCCTGGGCGATGGGACGCACGGCAAGGGTCTTCCCCGTCCCGGTCCCGGCGACGATGCCAAACCCCTTTCCCGAAGCGGCCAGCGCGCGCACCTCGGCGCCATGCTCGCGCTCGATGACCGTCTCGAGCTCCAGCCCTAACGCGAGTTCGATCGTCTCAGAGGCCGCACGCGTCGGTGCGATGACGATGACCCGCCCCGTCGGCGGCTCGGCGGCAACGAAGGCGTCATGGTCTGGCGGGAGCGATCGGTCCTGGACGGCGCGTAGCACGCCGTAATCTACTCGATCGGCTTGCGGCGCTTGCGCCCCTTCTCGTCGCGATCGCCCTTGCCGGGCTTCTCGTCGCGCCGCGCGCGCCCCCCATCATCGGGGAAGATCACACGGCCGTTCGGCGGGCGGTTCCGGATCGCGCTCGCGCAGTCGGTGGGCGCAGGTTGCTGCGCCGGCGGGACGTTGTCGATCCAGATCCGGCACATCCCGGCCGGAGGGAGGTGGCGCTCGGGAATCTCGCTTCGCGCCGGCTCCTTCTTGGGCAGGGGCACGAGCGACCGAATCGGCGGGGACGATTGTCCCCGCGCCTGGGCGGGCGCACTTGCCAGTGCCGCAACAGCCGTCAGCGTGATCCAGACGTTTCGAGAACCCACCAGCGCTCCCTGTTCGAGTCGAGGTTCAATCTGTCCCGAACCAAGTGCACGGAAAGTGCCCACGGTGCACCGGGACGGGCAAGGTGCGCTAACCACAAATCGAACAACGACTTACCAGCAGCCCACCAGCCAGCGCCGCCCTCGCACCGTCCCGCTGGGCAGACGATCGGCGAGGACAGGGGGACAGCTCACTAGTCGCCGAACGAGATCCCCGCCGCCCGCGCGGTCCGCATGATGTCATGATTGAGATCGACCCGCTTCGGCTCCTTGAGCGCCTCGACGAAGGGGACGGTGACGATGTGCGGCGAGTGGAGGGCCACCATGTGCCCCCACTTCCCCTGCTCCACCGCCTCGATTGCCGCACCGCCGAAGCGGGTCGCGAGAAGCCGGTCGTACCCCGTCGGACCACCGCCGCGCTGCAAGTGTCCGAGGACCAGCGAGCGCGATTCCTTCCCGGTTCGGTTCTGGATCTCCCACGCCAGTCGCCCGGCCACACCCCCCACGCGCTTGTCCTGTCCAGGCAGCGAATCGCCGAGCACCGACTCCTGTCCACCGACGGGATACGCCCCTTCGGCGGCCACCACGATGGAGAAGTGCCGCCCCGCGCGGTCGCGCGCCCGCACCTTGGCACAGACCTTTTCGATGTCGAACGGAATCTCGGGAATGAGGATGACGTCGGCGGTCCCGGCCACACCGGAGTGCAGCGCGATGAACCCCGCGTGCCGCCCCATCACCTCCATCACGATCACGCGGTCATGACTCTCCGCGGTTGTGTGCAGTTTGTCGATCGCCTCGATGGCGGTGTTCACCGCCGTGTCGAAGCCGAAGGTGGTGATCGTCCCGCTCACGTCGTTGTCGATCGTCTTCGGCACCCCGACGATCTTCATCCCCTGCTCGAACAGTCGCTGGGCGATGGCGAGCGAGCCGTCACCGCCGATCGTCACGATCGCGTCGATCCCCAGACGCTCTGCATTCTCGAATATCTCGGTCGACCGGTCGACCTCGATGAACGAGCCATCGGCTTGGCGAATCGGGAACGCGAACGGGTTCCCCCGGTTCGTCGTGCGGAGGATGGTGCCGCCGAGGTGTGCGATCCCGCGCACCGAGTCACGCGTGAGCGGGATGATGTCGTCCTCGCCGAGGAGACCATAGTACCCTCGGCAGATTCCGAGCACGTCCCAGCCGCGGGTGGTGGCGGAAAGGACTGCGGCGCGAATGACGGCGTTGAGCCCCGGGGCGTCGCCGCCGCCGGTGGAGATTGCAATGCGCATCTCGGACAAGAAGGATGAGGGGCGTGGTCGAGTACGACGCTGCCGAGGCGAATCGCGGAGGGGCTCTCCACCCGTCGCTTCGAGGCACGCCGACCGTGAACCGGGAAATCCCGCCACAAAGGTAAACGATTACAGTCGGGGCGCACCCGCCGAACACGCGCCGCGCTCACTTCGGGACCTGCACGCCGGCGAGGTTGGCCAGCGCCCGGATCACCGAGTCCTGTCGAACCACGATCGTGCGCAGTGAGTCGACCTGATCCTGAAGCTCCTGCTGTGTCAGGCGAATGTCGTTGAACGACTCGCCCAACTCCGAGATCGCCTGCGCGGTCTGGATGTCCTGCTGCGACGGGGGAGTGCAGGCTGCCGCCCCCGCGAGCGCGATAGCCAGGACGAACGACCGCCGACGGAGGCGCCATGAAATGTGGACCATGGAGGCAGATTATCGCCTCGCGCGGGACGCCGCGAAAGCTCCCCGGTCCGCGTCGCGCCGCCATTCCACGGCGAAGTGCAGCAATCGAATGACCCACGCCGCAGTGGAATGATGACGGGGCGGCCCCCCCGCGACACGACCTTCGCAGAGCCGTCACCGGAGCGACCATGCGACTCGGCTCTACCCTCCTCGAAACCACGCTCGCCCTCGCCATCATCGGGGGCGTGACGTCCATCGCCGTCCCCACGATCGCGCGGGTCCGCGATCGCGCCGCCGTGCACGGTGCCTCGTCGGCACTCGTGTCGGCGATTGCCGACGCCCGACACCAGGCGCTGCGGTGGCAACGACGCAGCGCCGTGCGCTTCGACACGGTCACCGCGACCGTCGTTGTCTCCGCCGGCGGGTCCACCGGGGTCCACACGCTGTCGTCGGCCCCGCTCGCGGTCGTCTTCGGTGTCACGCTCCATGCCACGCGCGACTCCATCGCCTTCTACCCCACCGGGCTGGGCTACGGCGCCGCCAACACTCGGCTGATCGTTGCCCGTGGAGCGGCAGCGGAAACCGTCACCGTGTCGCGCGCCGGACGGGTCAAGCGCTGACGGCGCCGGGGAGGACGGCGCCGTCGCTGGTCGTCAGGGCTCCGCCGCGACCGTGCCGAAGTCGAAACCAGGAATGGAGATGCGCTCGATCGGCTGGCCGAGCACACGTTCGATCGTGCGCACCATCGCGATCTCGTCGGGCGACATGAAGGTGAAGGCGTCACCACTCGACGCGGCGCGCCCGGTGCGGCCGATCCGGTGCACGTAGTCCTCGGCCTGCGCCGGGACGTCGAAGTTGATCACGTGGGAGATTCCGGAGATGTCGAGCCCGCGCTGTGCGATGTCGGTCGCCACCAGGACGCGGATCTCCCCGCTCTTGAACTTCTCGATCGCCAGCGAGCGTTGCACCTGCGACTTGTCGGCGTGCATCGCCGTCGCCTCGATGCCGGCGGCATGCAGGTCACGCACGACGTGGTCGGCGCCACTCTTGGTCCGGGTGAACACCAGCACCGAATCCATTTCGGGCTTGCGCAGCAACTCGATCAACAGGTCGTTCTTGCGCCCGCGCGGCACGGGATACACTGCATGGCGCACCGTGCTCGCCGCCGACGAGCGGCGCCCGACCTGCACCACCACCGGTCGGCGCAGGTACTTCCGCGCCAGCGCCTCGACCTCCGGGGGCATGGTCGCGCTGAAGAGGAGCGTCTGCCGATAGGGAGGGACGCCGCTGACGATCCGGTTGATCTGCGGCGCGAATCCCATGTCGAGCATGCGGTCGGCCTCGTCGAGGACGAGGATCTCGAGCGAGTCCAACGACGCGTTGCGCTTCTCCATGTGGTCGATGAAGCGCCCAGGCGAGGCGACGATGACGTCGACGCCGCGCTCCAGCGCCTTTTCCTGCGGCTCGTACGCCACCCCGCCATAGATCGGCGCCACCTCGATGTCGCTGAACTGACCGTACTTGCGGAAGCTCTCATCCACCTGCTGGCACAGCTCGCGCGTCGGGGTGAGGATCAGGCAGCGCAGCCGCTTCGGTCCTCCCATGAGGCGGTGGATGATCGGGAGCGTAAAGGCGGCGGTCTTCCCGGTCCCCGTCTGCGCCAGCCCCATCACGTCACGTCCCTGCATGACGATCGGGATCGCGTCACGCTGGATGGGGGTCGGCGCGCGATATCCGGCAGCTGCAACCGCCCGCTGGATGTCCGGCGCCAACCCGAGCGACGCGAACGATGGCGCACCATCCCGACTGTCCACGCCGTCCTGCTCGGCGACGACCACATCGCTTCCCTGTGCGAGCGCCGGTGACTGGACATTGCGGCTCGCCGCAATCGCTTCGGAATGCGTCTCGGGGATGGGGGCCTTCGCCGGGCGCTTGCGCGGCCGGGGAGCGGGTCGCTTGGTCTTCATTCCGCCTGTTGTCGTAGTCATCGGTCCGGAGGAAGCTAATGATG